>JAGACC010000230.1 GCA_017614295.1 Treponema sp. | reverse complement strand
TTCTATCGCAAAGGGAAATTCCTACCTAACAATCCTTCTCTTTGCCCTCTTTGTTAGCATTCCTTCCGTCATACTTTCCATTCCCTTTGAACTCTACGACGAATTCAAAATAGAAAAGAAATTCGGCTTTTCCAACATGACCTTTTCAATGTGGCTGCTGGACCAGGTAAAGTCTCTTGCCATAGGGCTTATACTTGCAGTGCCCCTTCTTCTTGTTGCGGTTGCACTCATGAACCATATTGAACACTGGTGGTTCTTACTTGGCTGCGTATACATTGCATTCAGCCTGCTTGTGTCCTACATTTTCCCTGTCCTTATTGCCCCTATATTCAACAAATTTACCCCATTGGAAGACGGAGAGCTAAAGGAAAGGCTTTTTAAGCTGTTGGAAAAATGTGGCTTTAAGGCTTCGGGCATTTTTGTAATGGATGCATCCCGCCGCAGTTCCCACAGCAACGCTTACTTTACAGGCTTTGGCAAAAACAAGCGCATTGTCCTCTACGACACACTCATAAAGCAGCTTAGCCCGGAAGAAATAGAAGCAGTCCTAGGCCACGAACTTGGTCACTTTAAAAAGCACCACATCATAAAGCGCATGTGCGTAACGTTCCCGCTTATCTTTGCATTCCTGTTTGCAGCATGGCTTTTAATAAAGATACCTTCGCTCTACACAGGCTTTGGTTTTAAGGACTTTGCAGAAAACACCGCTTCAAACACAACATCCATCCCAGCAACCCTACAGTACGTCGGAATCTACCTGCTTTCGCTCATATTTGGCGGTTTTAGCCCCATTTTTAGCCTTATCTCCAACACATTCAGCAGAAGGGACGAATTTGAAGCGGACAAATTTGCCGTCACCACCTGTGGTTCAAGCCAAGCCCTTGTTTCTGCCCTAATCAAGCTCAACAAGGAAAACCTTAGCGAAATTCAAGTTCCTACTATATATAGCATCTTTAACTACAACCACCCGCCGCTTTTGGAACGCATAAATGCCATAAAGGCATGCAAAAAATACTCGATTTATTCTTAAAATTGGTGTATACTATTTAGCAAAGATTAGCAAAGACCATTATGGGGGAAGATAAAAAATGAATTCACCTGCTTCGATTACAAATAATTACACAGACATTGCCGAGGCCAAAACCAAACTCCCGCTTGGAAAGATGCTCGTACTTGGCATTTTTGCCGGAGCATTCATTGCCTTTGGTGCCATAGGAAGCCAGATAGCCGCATTCGGAGTAAAACCGGAAGCCTTGGGGCGTATGCTTAGCGCAGCGGTGTTCCCCATAGGACTTATGCTGGTTCTTGTTGCCGGAGCAGAACTCTTTACCGGTAACTGCCTTATAATTGTTTCCGTACTGGAAAAGAGGGCTACTTTATCCGGACTTGTAAGAAACTGGGTCTTTGTTTACCTTGGAAACCTTATTGGTGGAGTTGCGGTTGCAGCCCTTGCCGTCTACGGACACGTCTTTGACATGTACAACTTTGAGCTTGCAAAAGTTGCGGTAAACACAGCAGTAACCAAAACAAGCCTGGACTTTTTGGATGCATTCATAAAGGGAATCCTCTGCAACGTCCTTGTCTGTGGAGCCGTATGGGTTTCTTTTGCAGCAGACGAACTTGCAGGCAAAGTTCTGGCGCTATTCCTCCCCGTCTCGCTCTTTGTACTCTGCGGATTTGAACACTGCATTGCAAACATGTATTTTGTACCGGCAGGAATCCTTTCTTCCGTAGAATACAAAATCCCGGTAGAAGTCGGTGCTTCTTTCATGGGCTACTCACTTGAAGGACCCCTCGCTTTGCTGGTTAAATTCTTCTACAAGAACCTTCTCCCCGTAACGCTTGGCAACATCGTTGGCGGAGCCTTAATCCTTGGACTTGGCTACTGGTTCGTCTATTACCAGAGCTGCCGCGACAAATAATGCCCAAACGAACAGGGTATGCGGACCTACCACTGCATACCGGAACAGTTCCCAAGTGGCTTGCAGACAGAATGCGTGACTTGGGAACTCAAATCATAGAATCACTTCTTATTGAATACGGCCGCAAAGAAGTCCTGCGCCGCCTAAGCGATCCCCTCTGGTTCCAAAGCCTTGGAGCCGTACTGGGAATGGACTGGCATTCATCCGGAATAACCACAAGCGTAATGTATGCACTAAAAAGAGGAATCAATGCCAGGGCAAAAGAATTTGGACTCGTTATATGCGGAGGAAGGGGCAAATACTCCCGCGAAACACCCAGCCAGCTTGAATACATGGGCGAACACACAGGCCTCAACGCAGACCCGCTAATCAGGGCAAGCAAACTCTGCGCAAAAGTAGACAACACCGCAGTACAAGACGGATTCCAGCTTTACCTGCACAACTTTATCCTTAGCGCAGACGGAGACTGGGCAGTAGTCCAGCAGGGAATGAACCCCTCAGAAAAAAAAGCCCGCCGCTACCACTGGTGCTCGCAAAACCTAAAATCCTTTACGGAAGAACCGCATTCAGGAGTAACCGGAGAAAACGAAGGTCAAATCCTAAACCTAACAGACTCCCAGGCAGCAGAAACACGCAAATTCATCCTTAACCTCGCAAAAGACGAACCGCGCATCGTACTAAAAGAAGCATCAGACGTACTTAGACTTGCAACACCCGAACTATACCAAGAAGAAAAACAGCTAGCCCTCTTTGCAGAAGAATCAGCCGAAAAATCAGCAGAATATTCAGAAGAATCAGAGTCCACCCCCTACGCAAAGCAAGACACACAGCTTATCATAGAAAACAGCCGCAACTGCCACATGCCGTCACAC
>JAGACC010000229.1 GCA_017614295.1 Treponema sp. | reverse complement strand
TGCAAAAAACTTGCTAAAATGAACTAACGTTAGTTTGTGCGAGCCTTGATTGACTCTTCCCCAGTTGATTTATTATATTCATATTGAAGGGGGCAATTTATGGATTTTATAATAGAAGACAATCGCATCTATGCAAAGGGAGAAGACGGAAATGTTGTGGCGGAGGTTACTTTTCCTGCAAAAGACGGAGTTGCCACTATAGACCACACTTTTGTTGCTGATTCTTTGCGCGGACAGGGGATTGCCGGTAAGCTTATGGAAGCGGCTGTGGCAAAAATTCAGTCTGATGGGAATAAAATTGCTGCCACTTGTTCCTATGCAGTAAGCTGGCTTGGTAAACACCCGGAAGTTCCGCATATAGATACTGGTGCTCCCCTTGCCTGCAAACTGCGCGGTTTATCTTAAAGCAAAGTTTGTGGCGGTGCGGTTTTATGGGACGCTGCTAGTTTAAGCTTTTAGTTCAATCTTTTACTTTAAGCTTTCCGCAAATGCCTTGAATTCTTCAATTTCCTTTCCATACATCTGGATAGAAGCAGCCCAGAAGTCTTTTGTGGTAATGTCGAATCCTGCTTTTTTACAAAGGTCTTCACAGCTCATGCTGCCTGTGTCTGCAAGAAGAGATGCGTAAGTGGAAGCAAAGGCTGGTCCTTCTTTTTTACTTCTTGCAAAAAGTCCCGCCGCAAACAGCTGTCCAAATGCGTATGGATAATTGTAAAAGTCAAAGTACGTGCTGTAATAGTGGGATTTTACCGCCCACATATATTCGTGCTTTTCTTCGTTTAATCCGCAACCGTAAGTTCTTTCCTGAGCCTTTAGCATTAGCCTGCAAAAATCCTTTGCGCTAAGTTCTCCATTTTCGCGCTCTTCAAAAACGCTCTGCTCAAAGTAAAAGCGGCACAAAATGTCTACAAGCACCTGGCTCGTGTCCTGAAGGTCCAGGTCTATTATGCGTATTTTGTCAAAGCCTTGGGCATTGGCAATCATGTCTTGCTTTACGATTGTTTCCGCAAAAGTACTGGCTGTTTCTGCAAGCGTCATTGGGTAGTCAAAGAAAGCGGCTGGTTTTCCCTTCATGCAGGAGAAGTGGTATGCGTGTCCAAGTTCGTGGGCAAGCGTTATAATGTCGCTAAAGGTTCCCGTAAAATTTGTAAGGATTCTGCTTTGGTGTCCCTTGGGAAAGTCTTCGTCGTAAGCACCACCAACTTTTCCGCTGCGTATTTCTGCATCTATCCATCCAGAATCAAAAGCGTCTTTTGCAAATGCATACATGTCTTGTGAAAAAGATTTGTATTCTTTTAGTACGTAATCGCGTGCCTGGTCAAAGCTCCATTTTTTAGAAAGTATGGAAGAAGAGTCTTTTTCCGAAGCAAGTTCAACAGGTGCAAACAAGTCGTAGAAAGCAATTCCTTCGTGACCCTTTGTTCCTGCCGTTTCGCTTGCAGTTGCCTTTGTTTTTCTTAGCAGAAGAGCCTTAGCCTTAAAGTATTCCCTCCACATTGGAAGTGAATCTTCTATTGAAGAAATTAGAGCGTCAAGTGTTGCCTTTTGTATTCTGCTGGAAGCAATTGAGCGGTCAAGAGCCTTTTGCCAATGCCGTCTTTTGTTCAGCGTTACGGTTTCGCCTTTTAAATTGTTAAGAGAAGCGGCAAATGCTATCTCGTTTTGTTCAAGAAGGGCTTTTTCTGTTTGCCATGAATTTTTTCTAAGGGCTGCATCGGAAGAAAATGCATCGTTTCTTAGTTCGTTAAAAGTTTTTCCGCTTTGGTCGTGAAGGTTGGATATGATTTGCTCCTGAAGCTGACCCCATGCAGAACCGCCTGTTCTTGTCATGTCGGAGGCAAGGTTTTCTTCTGCGCTCGTCATCTGGTGCTTTGTTTCTTCTATTGTCTGCTCAAGCAAATATTTGTATTCCGAAAATTCTGGGAAGCGGGTAAAAAATTCATTCAAAGAAGATGAATGCGACAAAAGCAATGTGCTGAATTTTAAATCCTGCTGCCTTGTTTGAATTCCCAATTTTTCTATGTAGGAAAGGTTGTTAAGGTATTGGGTGCTTGTTGTGTCTGTTGAATAAATTATGTATGCGTATGCTCCAAGTGTCTGTTCGTTTGCAATCAGTTCATTGTGGTTTTTTAGGTAAGCGGCTAGCCACTGTGCAAAGTCAAAGTTTTCGTTTGATTCGCGGGTAAAGCGGTCGGCTGTTTTTAAAAGACCGTCAATGTTTTCTATCTGCGCCTTAAATTCATCCAGGGCAGCTGAATATTCCTTGCTCTGCAAAGAAGAATAAATCGAATCTAAATTCCAGCGGGGTACATTGCTTGTGTTTTCCATAATGGCTTTATTATAGCAAAAACAGTGGCTTGTGAAAACCAATTTTTCTTTTGTCTTTTGGACGGTAATTTTTTACGCTCTACCATTCACCCTTTGGCTAACTCGGCTGGGTAAATCTTTGCGTCACCACCGTCGCTTGAAACTTCGTTGCGAGAACCGCCCTTCGCTAACGCTCATTACCGCTTTGCGGTAACTACGGGGCTCCATGGTGGCGTAAGTTGGTTGTTGGAATTAGACTTTACCTGTCTCCGTTCAGCAGGTTGTATTTGGCAAGAAGTTCTGTTCCCTCCCGCGTTTTAAAAAGCTGCTCCTTGTAGTTTTTGGATTCATTCTGAAGATAAGAAAGTAGCGGTAAAGAAGTGCGTGGAATGATTTGTGCGTCGGTTTCAAATTCTATGTTTTTGTAAAGAGGAGCAAGCATTATGCGGATAAAATTCTGCGCTGCCTTGATGACTTCCTTGTCCTCGCCAAGACTGTATCCTGTTTTGAATTCTTCTTCCGCATCGCTTTTGTACTGGTTTTGCTTCTGGGAAATTTTTGTCTCCGAATCAGAATCCTTTTCTATGTTAATGTGTTTTTCCCTTCCGCTGTGGTCTAGGCTTATGTGCCTAAGTTCTCCAATTACGTCTGTAAAGTTAAACTGGGGGTCTGCTGTGTACTGGGGCGTGATTCCTCCTACAAGAATTGTGTCGTCGCTTATTTTGCTTACACGTATGTTCTGCAGGTCTATTCCGCTTTTTACGTTCATCTCGTAGTTGATTACGCTTAAGATTTCGTCCTTGTGCCTTTCGCTTACCCCAAAAATTCTTTCGTAATAATTGCGGGGCTTTACGTCTGCAACCTCTTCCTTTTTTACGATTGTTCCCGAACGGCTTATTTCTTTTAGCGTAAGTTTTGCAACGTCCTGGTAAACCGGCATGTTGAATTTTGTGTCTTCGATTAGTTGCAGTTTGCGAAGGGTTATTTCGTTTTGACTCTTTAGCTTTTCTATTTCGTTCTGCTGAATTTTAAGCTGCTTGTCTTTTTTGTTTTCTTCCGCACTGGCTCTTGCCTTTAGCACCTGGGACATGTTCAGCGTTATGGGGACTGTTAAAAGACAACTTAGTGCCGTGGAAAATAAAATGCCGAATGTTGAATCCTTTCTTGAAAAAAATGAGATGGAAACAAAAATGACGACCGCTATGCAGATTGCATATCCGACGCTGGAAAGAATCCTAAAGTGGTTTATAAAAAAATCCGCTATGCTTTTGAAAAAGCTTTTTATGTGAATTCCGAATTTTGTTTTTTTCACTTCTGGCATGTTCCTACTATAGCACAAATCTGACCGCTTTGAATATACGCTTTATGCTTTTGCTTTGCAGAAGGTAGCAAAGAAATTGCATTCGTCATCATTGCAAACAGCCGCTTCTGCCTGCTTCATGTTTACGTGGAAGACGTGGTACAAAGGAGTCTTTGCGTTGCCGTAAACTTTGAGCGTAAAGGGAACGGAACATTCCATGAGCCTTTGGGCAAGTTCAAGAGCCTGTTCTTTTAGAAAGTCGCCAAAGCTTGTCATTACGAATACCGGTGGAAAGTCTTTTGTTACATGGGGAAAAACCGTAACCGCATCCAAGTCGGCTTGTGTAAGATCTTCTTTACCCATAAGGTCTTTAAAGCCTGCTATGTTTCTTGGCCTAGGTCTGTAAACTCCACAGTTAAGGGCTATGGCTTTTGGCTTTACCGCATCTGACTTTATAAAAGAAAACTTTTCTGCATAAGACGGATTTGTAAGGCAGCAGGAATAAAGGGCAAGAAGATGTGCTCCGGCAGAATCACCAAGTGCAAAAATTTCTTCCGTGTCAAAGCCGTATTCTTTTGAATTTTTATAAAGCCATTCAAAGGCAAGGCTTACGTCTTCTAACTGGGCAGGAAAAATATTTTCTGGGGCAAGACGGTATGTAAAGTTTACCACCGCAAAACCGCGCTGGGCAAGGCTCATGCAGTAGAACTGATAGAGTTCCTTGTTGCCGTAAACCCATGCGCCTCCGTGTACGCTTACAATTACGGGTAGCTTTTTACCTTCGTACCGCTTTGGCCTGTATACATCAAGCACCTGTTCGCTTTTTGAGCTTCCATAAACAATGTCATCGTAGCGGCAGACGTCTTCCGGTGTCTTTAATCCGGAGTCGCGCTTCTTGTCGTTTGCCGTCCATGTTTTTCTTATCATATCCGCGTTTTCTGACATGCCTTTATTTTACACATGTATTCTTTTGCTGTAAAGGGAAAAAGTTATTGAAAGAATTTTTATTTTTCATATAATAGCTTCTATATAAACAGGGGAGCTTGCATAAGCAGGCTGAGAGTAGGCGTAATGCCTTGACCCTTTACTTGATTTGGGTAATGCCAACGAAAGGAGTTTTTTGTGTTTTCTCTAAGCGTTTGGGAAAAACGGTTTGAAATTTTAGACAAGTTTTCTGCCATTATTTTTGACCTCGACGGAACAATATTAGATTCACTTTATGTTTGGCATGATGCCGGAAAAAGATTCCTAAAGACACTGAATATCTGCGCCAAGGAAAATCTGGACAGGGTTATTTTTTCCATGAGCATGAACCAAGGCGCCCAGTTCATAAAAGATGAATACAATCTTCCCCTAGAAACCAAAGACATTATTGCTGGCGTAAATTCAATAGTAAATGAACGCTATAAAAATGAAGTTCCTCTAAAATCAGGTGCAAAAGATGCGCTTGAATTTTTTTATGCAAACAAGATGCCAGTTGTTGCCGCTACGTCTGGAGACAGGGAAATAGAAGAAGCTGCGCTAAAAAGATGCGGTGTTTTTAATTTATTCCAAAAAATATTCACCTGTTCGGAAGAAGGTATGTCAAAATCAGAACCGGATATTTTTTATAAATGCGCTTCGTTTATGAATGTTCTTCCCCAAAAGACAATTGTCTTTGATGACTGCCTTAACAATTTAAAGGTTGTAAAAGAAGCCGGTTTTGTTGCCGCAGGATTTTTTGACAAGGAAAATATTGAAGACCAGGAGACTATAAGGGAAATCTGCCCGTATTATTTTACGGACTGGAAATAAAGGAAGGTCTTGGACTTTCCTAAGAAAAACTGCGTCTTGGGGGCACCACCTGACGCGTGGAGGTATTTTATGAAAACTGCTTTGACAATCGCAGGTAGCGATTCAAGCGGAGGCGCCGGAATTCAAGCGGATATAAAGACAATGACAGCAAACGGAGTGTATGCAATGAGCGCTGTTACTGCCCTTACCGCACAGAATACAACCGGTGTAACAAAAATTATGGAGGTTATGCCGGAATTTCTGGAAGAAGAAATAGCCGATGTTGTAACTGATATTTTTCCTGATGCCGTAAAAACAGGAATGGTTTCTTCTTCACCGCTTATAGAAACTATTTCTTCGTGCATAAAAAAATTCAAGCTAAAAAATATTGTTGTGGATCCGGTTATGGTTGCCACGAGCGGAGCAAAACTTATTTCCGACGATGCCATGGCTTGCCTAAAAAAGAATCTTCTTCCTCTTGCAGATTTAATCACTCCGAATATTCCGGAAGCACAAGTTCTTGCGGGAATGAATATAGAAAATCAGCAGGATATGGAAAAGGCTGCGGAATTTATTTACGGTGAATACGGATGCTCTGTTTTAATAAAGGGCGGGCACAATACAAACGATGCAAATGACTTCCTTTACGGAAAGACAGACGGTTCTGATGCAGTGTCCGGAAAGTGGTTTTTTGGAAAAAGGATAGACAATCCCAATACTCACGGAACTGGCTGCACTCTTTCTTCTGCAATAGCTTCTAATTTGGCAAAGGGAAAGAGCCTTGTTCAGTCGGTGGAATCTGCAAAAAATTATATTTCTCTTGCCTTGGCTGCAATGCTTGATTTGGGTAAGGGCTCAGGTCCAATGAACCACGCTTTTGCAATAAAAGGAGAATTCTAATGGCTACATCAACTTTTTCAAATTCATTAATTTGGTTTGGCGCGGGAATTTCCATTGCGGAGATTTTAACCGGTTCTTATTTTGCCCCACTCGGTTTTTCCAAAGGAATTGCTGCTATTTTAATAGGACACGTCATTGGTTGCGCACTTCTGTTTTTTACCGGATATATTGGCGGACGCTTAAGAAAATCCTCTATGGAAACAACCCGTATTTCTTTTGGAAAAATAGGAGGCTCTTTCTTTGCGCTATTAAATATCCTTCAGCTTGTTGGATGGACTGGCATAATGATTTATGACGGCTCTATTGCTACAAAGGGAATTGTAAATTCTGCGTCATGGGTTTGGGCTCTTGTTATTGGCGCTCTTATTGTTCTTTGGATTTTGATTGGCATTACAAATATTGGCAAACTGAATCTTCTTGCTATGACGGCACTGTTTATTCTGACTCTTGTTTTGTGCAAGGTTATTTTCTTTGGAAAGAATGCGGTTGTGGCAATGGAGTCTGCGGGAGAAAGCCTTTCTTTTGGTGCGGCGGTGGAACTTGCTGTAGCCATGCCCCTTTCTTGGCTTCCTCTAATCAGCGACTATACAAAGGATTCGAAAAAGCCTTTTGCTGCAACGCTTGCCTCTTCTCTTACTTACTTTGCGGTAAGCTGCTGGATGTACATAATCGGTATGGGTGCTGCCCTCCTTACAGGAACAAGTGACATTGCCCAGATTATGCTAAAGGCTGGCCTTGGAATTCCTGCCCTTGTGATAATTGTTCTTTCCACCGTAACAACAACTTTCCTTGATGCTTTTTCTGCGGGAGTTTCTTTTACCGCGATATTCAAGGATGCTAACACAAAAATAATAGGTACGGTTGTAGCTGTTTTGGG
The DNA here is from genome assembly GCA_017614295.1 of Treponema sp. GTDB lineage: Bacteria > Spirochaetota > Spirochaetia > Treponematales > Treponemataceae > Treponema_D. Next base: position 2,533 of record JAGACC010000229.1, on the reverse strand, counting down.
AACGCTTTCTGCAATATTCCTTCCGCTGGATAATATAATGGATTTTCTCTATTTAATAGGTTCAGTGTTTGCCCCGATGACTGCCATCTTGATTGCGGATTTTTTTGTTACCAAAAATGAATCTTCCAAGAAAAAAATTGACCTTGTAAGAATTGCTCTTTGGATTGCGGGATTCATCTTGTACAGGATACTGATGAAGTATGACATTCCATGCGGAAATTCTTTGCCGGACATGGCTATAACCTTTGTGCTTACAATTCTTGTTTCTGGCGTACAATCAAAGGTAAAATCAAAATAATTCCTGCTGAATCTGGGGTTGCGCGAGATAGGATGCTTGCTTTGCGTAAGTGACAATATCTTCTTGCGTAACCTTTCCAAGCAGAATCGGGGAATCTTCGTCTACAAGGGCGGCATTTTTTTCTGCAAGGTCTGCGGACTGGTTTGCGTAGCAGTATCTGCATCCGTTTGGACAGGTGTCGTAAGCGCCTATGTCGTTGCTGTGAATGCAGTGGCAGTACCTACGCATTCCGCTGTGCTTTAGCGGACGGAAGCTTATGTTGTTTGCTTCTCCCAATGCGTCAAGTGTTATGCAGGAACCTTTTTTTATTCCGTAGGCAGAATAGTCTGTTGAAGTTGCGCATGATTGCAGGGGAATCCTGTACTTTGCGGAGATTTTGCCCAAACCCTTTGCAATTTCATTCATATCCTCTTCCGTAAAAAGTACAAGCTCCGGCATGTTGAACTGAAGCTTGTTGTACAGTTCCACAAAACTGAATACGCAGCTTCTTACGTGTCCCGCAAGTCTTGCCGCCATGTGTTCAAAGGTGATAAAGTGCTGCTGGACGGTGTATTTTTTTGTAAGCAGAACCGGATCGTAGCGCCAGACAATGCGTTCTTTGCCAACAAGCCGCTCAAGTTTAAAAAGCGTGTCTATGCTTTTGTCTATGTCTGGAACGTTGGGCTCCACGTCTCGTCCATAAGCTGTTATTGTATAGAAGAAATATGAATTGAATTTGTCCGTTATCTCGTGAAGGCGTGGAAGAATAGGTTCGTAATTCTTTGAGCAGAAAACCACGCAGTCAACTTTTGAAGGCGTAAGTTCATAGCGGGTGACTTTTTCCGGATACATGGGATTGCGTACGTAGACATAGCCGGCCCTGAATCTGTTCAAGAGCCAGCTGCTAAAATACTGAACGGTATCTGTTCTGCCACCGGTGTTTATAATCATTTTACTTCGTTGGTAAGTTCTTCACCTTCTGTAAAAGACTTGATGTTTTGAAGCGTTGTCTCTGCAATTGCCTGCAGCGCGTTTGTTGTAAGGAATGCCTGGTGACCCGTAATGATTACGTTGGGGAATGTAAGCAGACGGGCAAGAACATCGTCGCGGATAACGTCTACAGACCAGTCGTCAAAGAAGTATTTGCTTTCTTCTTCGTATACGTCAAGGGCTGCTCCACCAATGAACTGCTTCTTGAGTGCGTATACCAAAGCCTGTGTGTCTATAAGGGCTCCGCGGCCAGTGTTGATGATAACGGTGTCCTTTTTCATTAGGGCGAGTGAATGCTTGTTTATGATGTGCTTGGTTTCTTCTGTGAGCGGACAGTGAAGGCTTAGCACGTCGGAATCTTTGAAGAGCTGGTCAAGCTGAACGTATTTGAACCCCTTCTGCTCTGCCCATTCCTTGCTTGGGTAGATGTCGTAGAGTTCAACGTTCATTCCGAATCCAGAAAGAATTTCTGCCATGATTTTGCCAATGCGTCCTGTTCCCAAAATACCGGCTGTGAGTCCGCAAAGGTCGCGTCCGGTTAATCCAGTAAGGGTAAAGTTTCCGGTGCGGGTTCTAGTGTATGCCTGGGGAATTCTTCTTGTAAGCGAAAGCAAAAGGGCAACTGCGTGTTCTGCAACAGAATGAGGTGAATATGCCGGTACGCGCACAACTTTTATTCCTGCGTCTGCTGCAGCCTTAAGGTCTACGTTGTTGAATCCTGCACAGCGCAAGGCTATGAGTTTAACTCCGTTTTCTTTTAGTGAATCTATAACCGCTTTGTTTATGTTGTCGTTTACGAATACACATACTGCATCGAATCCCTTTGAGGTGGAAACGGTGCGTTTGTCCAGGTGGAAGTCAAGAAAGTCAATGTCAAACAAAAATTTTTTGTTTGCCGTTGTGAATGCATCGCGGTCGTAAGCGCGTGTATCGTAAAAAGCAATCTTAAATTCGCGGTCAGAAGCCATAGAAAACCCTTCTTTTGTTTGTGATGAGGAAATTATAACATCTTTTTATAAATTAATCCAGAGATAAAGGTAAAAGTCACTTTTTTAATGCAGTTCTTGTTTATCGGAGCCGGACTGGCATGCTACGCGGGATTGGAGGGGCGGCGCAGCCGTTGCGGTAGCAATGGAGCGGGGAAGGGGTACATTGCAAAGTCAAGTGCAACAGTAAACTTCATGTGGTGACTTCAACCCCAAGCATTTTCTGGGACGGTTATTTAGAAGATAAACTACTGTCTCTAAATAGCCGTCATCCAAATTT
>JAGACC010000030.1 GCA_017614295.1 Treponema sp. | reverse complement strand
TCTCGCGGCTCTCTTTAACCGCCGCGTCCGGCAGGCCTACGAGGTCAAATCTCGGAAGTCCCGAGCTTACGTCCGCCTCAACCGTAACGTCAAAACCGTTTAAACCCGATATGCTCTGGCTCTTTACCTTTGCAACGTAATTGAATGAAGCTTCTACCAGATTTGACTTCTTTCCGTAGGGGTCGTTTACAATGTCTACGGCATAGTCTTCAAGGCATGGGTCTTCCAAAGCGGCAAAATAGTTAAGAATCTTCTCGCGGACACCGTTGCTCTTTGTTTCCTGGAACAAATCGTATACGGCGTTTACAAAGCGGGGATCCTTGTTATCCTTTATTTCCTGGAGGATTTCCACAATCTTGCTTTCAAGACCAAATTTAAATGCATCCTCGGTTGATTTTACGTATTCATCCGTAGCATGGTCTATGTTCTTCTGCAATGCTTCGTCTATCTGCTCCGCACTGTATGACTTGGGGCGCTTTGCTTCCGGAAAGATTTTTTCCCTGTTGGGATAGACGAACTCGCTTTCCTCTTCCTCCGCTTCTGCCTGAGCCTGGAGTTCGCTTACTGCATCCAGCAGAGCCTGATCATCGCCTTCTGCCGGAAAAACAAATGCGCATAGAGAAAATGCCAATAAAACCAATAAAAAAATCTTATTCATACTGAATTCCGTCCTCTATTCAACTTAAACAGCATTTGACTGAAATTGTTGCAAAAAATTTTCTTTGTACTGTAAATATCGGCCCTGGACTATTGATTCACGAATTTCTTTTACAAAGCGGTGCAAAAAGTAGAGGTTATGGTAGCTTGCAAGCATGGAAGAAAGGATTTCCTGCTCGCGGAAGATATGCCTTAGGTAAGCCCTGGAGTAAGTTCTGCACACTTTGCAGTCGCACTGGCTGTCTACCGGGGAAAAATCATGCTCAAATCTCTTCTGCTTTATGCTTAGCATTCCGTGGTGGGTAAAGTAGAGTCCGTGGCGGGCTATGCGTGTAGGCTGAACACAGTCAAACATGTCTACTCCGTATTCCACAGCCTGTAGGATGTACTGGGGAGTTCCAATTCCCATAACGTAAAGAGGCTTGTCTTTAGGCAAAAGGGCCGCAGTAAACGCAAGCTTTGAATTGAATTCCTCCGCAGGTTCCCCTACGCTAAGTCCACCAATCGCAATTCCCGGGGTATTTAGTGATGCAACAAATTCTGCACTCCTCTTTCTAAGGTCCTCGTAAAAATTGCCCTGTACTATAGGAAAGAAAGCTCCCTGATAGCCCCTGTCCTTGTGGGAAAGCCATTCCTTGTGAGCCCTCAAAGCCCAGTCAGTTGTTATGCGAAGGTCTTTTTCAGCCTGCTTTTTGTCCGCACCGTACTCTGTGCAAACGTCAAGCTGCATCTGTATGTCGCTGTTAAGCTTTACCTGGGTCTGAACTACGTTTTCCGGGGTAAAAAAATGCTTGCTACCGTCTATGTCGCTCCTAAAGGTAACACCATCTTCCTTTATTTTGCGGAGGGCAGAAAGAGAAAACACTTGGAAACCGCCGGAATCTGTCAAAAAATTCTTGTTCCACTTTGTAAAACCGTGAAGTCCACCAGCTTCCTGAACCAAATCCGCACCGGGCCTAAGGTACATGTGGTAGGTGTTGGCAAGTATTATCTCAAAGCCAATCTCGTCAAGGGAATCCTTGTCTACGGCCTTAACGGTACCCTTTGTTCCAACCGGCATAAAAACCGGAGTGTGAACGTCTCCATGCGGCAGGTGAATAACACCGGTTCTTGCGCGGCAGCTTTTATCTTCGCTTTCAATCTCAAAAAAATGCTCTATCATATCTCTTTCCTAAAATATCACGTCTTGGCATACTTTAGCAATAGACAGCTTATGGCTATAAAGAGGAATACAGGAACCCATGCACCCGTAAGCGGAGGAATTGCACCAAACCTGGCCATGAGCATGGTTATCATCTGTATTATATAGAACAAAACGGCGGCAGAGACACAGAGGGCAAGGCTTATGATAAGAACGTTCTTTCTTGTTTTTCCGCTAAGTCCAACCGCAAGGAATACTACTATAAAGACAACAAAGGGAAAGGAATACTTCTTGTAGTAAAGAGACCTTGCCTCTCCGCTTGGAAGTCCCGCCCTCTCCAGGTGAGCAATGTATTCCCGTGCTTCCCTGGTATTTACCGTTTCCACATTGAGCGTATTGTTCCTAAATGTCTCCGGAGGTTCAGTCAGCATGGAAAGATGAGTCTCGTCCGGGCTAAGTGCAACAAAGGCATCCTCCCCGTTCTTTTTGTAAAGCGTTGCATCAGGAAGCAGCCAAACGCTCTCTCCCCAAATGGCAAATGGTGCGTAGACAAGGCAGTCAAAGCTTTTGTCTTCGTTCCTAAAGATGACGTAAAGGCTAGAAAGAGTCATTCCCTCTTCGTTGTAGTTTGCGGCCTTCCAGACAATTCTTCCTCCCTGGGACATTACAACTATATTGTCATTGTTAAGGGATTTTTCTTTATGAAGGACAAATTCCTGCATCTTAACCTTTTTTGCGTATGTTGGAACTACAAGGTTGTCTTCAAAAAAGAAAAGCCCAAAACTCATCGCAAGCGCAACAAGCAAAAGTGGAGCAGAAAAGCGGAAGAGTGAAACACCGGAAGCAAAAACTGCAAGGAGTTCATTCTTTGCGTAAAGATCGCTAAGCATGTAGGCCGTAGAAAAAAGTACCGCTATTGGAACCGAATACCATACAGACTTTGGAACGTAATAGAGCAAAATGGTGCAAACTTCGCTAATCTTGGCATTCTTTGAGATGTACTCCCACAGGTTCATAAAAAGATCCGTAAGACAGAGGACCAGCACAAAGAAAAAGAGAGAGCCTAAGAAAATCGTAAAGAATTTTTTGTACATGTAAAAAACAAGCTTCATTTTTTTCTAAGCCTCAAGTACAAGTGTATGCCGCAAAGTCCAATCACAAAATTTGGTGTCCACATCATCCAGAAACCGCTGTAACCGCCGCGCAAACCGAACATCTGTCCTATAATCGTAGCCGCCCAGTACAAGACGGAAATAATTATTCCAAAAATAAGGCCAAGCGTCTGTCCGTCCTTCTTACCAAACACAAGCGCAAGTGGAAAAGCAAGCAGTGCAAAGAAGATTGAACCAAAGGGAACAGAAAATTTCTTGTTGAATTCAAGCTTGTACCTGTTCATCTTTTTCTTGGTAACACCTTCCTGACCTTCCATTTCCTTGATTGTCTTAACAAGGTCGTAGCTTGTCATTTCCCTAGGTGCAATTGCTCCCGTAGCTTCAATAATCGTGTCTTCAAAGATATTAAGATGCATTGAGTCCGCTTCTATAACATCGTAATTCTTGGGGTGCTGGCTGTCCAAAAGGTAGACAATGGTATCGTTCAAGTCCATAGACATAATTACGCCTTTGTCCGAAGACTTCTTAACATTAGACTTTCCCGATATTATAAGCCTTTGGGCGTTTGCATCCATGTCAAAAAGAACAAGGTCGCTTACGGAAGTTCCCTCAACGTCCCCTATTACAAAGACAGAGTTGTTCATCTTTTTTATTGAATTGCTTTCCAGCTCCACCGCCGGGTTTGAAGCTACAATCTTTCGCCTCATCTTGTTGTAGTTAAGAGTACCCAGTGGAAGAAAGTAGTCATTCATCACAAAGCTAAAGACAGAAATTAAAAGTCCTATTATGATTACAGGCTTAAGTATTACCGCATACCTCTGCCCGCTTGCCCTAAGGATTAGAATCTCGTTGTCCGTTACCATGCGTCCAAGGCACATCAAAAAACCGACCAAAGTTGCAAATGGCGAAGACTGGGCTATAACTCCGGGAAGGCAGTAAATAATCAGCTGTATTACAGAGCCAACAGGAACCCTCATGCGGAGAATCGTTTCTGCCAGCAGAAGAATCTGGTTCACAAAAAATACTACGAAGAAAAAGAGGAAGCAGATAAAAAAATAAATGAAGAGTTCCTTAGAAAAATACTTGGTAAGAACATCCGACTTTATATAGTCAAAATCAGCAAGCTTCTCTTCGTAAAAAGAAATTTTCTCCTGATTGCCAAGCTTCCTGGAATGGTTAAGCCGTAAGACCAAATATGTGCGGTAGAAGGAAAAAGACAATATCTTCTCCATCATATCTGTTAGAATGGGAAGAATCTTTTTTTTGCCAACAGTTTTAACCCTAGTTTTATCTGCCAAGGCCCTATCCTGCACAAAGTCTTTACTCAAGAATGAACTCCCGTACTGCCAAAGCCGCCTTCCCCGCGCTCAGTCTCGGAAAGAAGCTCTGCCTGAACAAAATCCGCCTGAATTACCGGAGAAATTATTATCTGGGCTATGCGGTCACCGCTTTTTATTACAAAATCCTCTTTGCCAAGGTTAACAAGCAAAACCTTAAGCTCTCCCCTGTAGTCGCTGTCTATTGTACCCGGAGAGTTAAGCACGGTAACGCCGTTTTTAAAAGCAAGACCGCTTCTTGGACGCACCTGAATCTCATATCCTTCGGGAATTTCAAAATAAAGCCCTGTTGGAACAAGCGAATATTGGCCTGAATGAATTACAAGCTCTTCATTTAAAAAAGCGCAAACGTCAGCACCGGCAGCCCCGCTTGTCTTGTAAACAGGGAGAACTGCACCTTCACTTGCAACGCACTTTACTTTGACTGTGTTTCTTTTGTCAGACATAGAATTTCCTTTTTTTGCCTTGAATTAAGAGCCGCTCCGTAAACCAAAACATTCCTCTTTGAATCGTCAAAAAGTTCATCCACAAGGGAATGTATTTCTTCTTGTGTTACGGAAGCAACTTCTTTTATTATAGCATCAGATTCCCAGTTAGTGAATCCCATAAGATGATTCCGCTCCAGCCTCTTCATAATGTATTCGCTGTCCTGGCTGGCAAGAGTCTCCTCTCCGCAAAGATGCTCAATCGAATCATTTATTTCCTGAAGTTCAATTGGGGAAGTCCTAAGCTTTTCTATCTCCTCCAATAGCTTGCTAAGAACCTGAACCGCCTTATCCTTTTCGCAGGAAGCATAAGCCCCCCAAAAGGCTTCGTCTTCATAAATAGTAAAAAAGCTGTAGACCGTATAGCAAAGACCGCTCTGTTCCCTCAAAGACTCAAAAAGACGGCTGCTCATTGTGTCTCCTGCAAGGGAATTAAAAACAGAAAGCGTATAGTATTTCTTTTCGTCAAGCGGCATTTTATATGGGAACATCAGAAAAACCTGTACGCGCTTAAATCCTGCCTTTACAAGATTAATTCCCGGGTGCCACACGTTGTTCTTTTCAAAACGGCATTCATAGGGATAGTTTAGAGGCTTTTGGTGCATGGGAAGCTTTTCCAGTTCGCTTATAAGAATATCTTCATCAAGGCAACCGGCAGCAGCTACGGTAAGCTCTCCGTGAACAAAATACTTGGCATACCAAACAGCCATCTGTTCCCTGGTAATTGCAAGTACGTCTTCTGCAGAACCGGTAATTGTCCGCCCCAAGTCCCCCTCGTGCCAAAGGGATGCAGCAAGGCAGTCAATCGCAGACTCTTCGTCGTCATCCAAAACGGCAGAAATTTCGCTTAGGACAACGTTCTTTTCCCTGTCAAATTCATTTTGTGGAAAGGTACAGTCACTTGCCATTGCACACATCATGCTTAGCGCTGTCTTAAGGTTTTGCTTAGAAGCTGGCAGTGTTGAATAAAGGCAAACGTCTTCCCTCTCGGTAAAGGCATTTACGTAAGCTCCCATTCTGTCAAAGGTGCAGGCTATCTGGTGGGTTGTAAGGGTGGATGTTCCCTTAAAAAGCATGTGCTCCGTAAAGTGGCTTATTCCGTATTCCCCTTCTTTTTCCAGGCGGCTTCCAACCGTAAAATAAAAACCTATGCTTGCGCTCTTGCAACCTGGCATCTGCTGAATCAAAAGGGTTACGTTGTTCTTAAGAAGTTTTTTAACCATGATTTTTCTTTTTTTCTGGAGCACATTTTTAAGTCTACTGCCCTTGCGGGATGCCATTTTTTAACGCGCTTTCCGGGGTTCCGCGGGTCCCTTACCCGCTCCATTGCTAACGCAACGCCTTACGGCGCCCCTCCAATCACGGCTAGGCTTCTTGGCAAGTACGGCAATTATCAGACTAAAAATCGAGTCTAAAAAAGAAAATGCCCCCTCATCAAACACAAGAAGGGCATTCCTCTTCCAAAAAAACACTGATTAAGACATGCTGCATAACAACACGCTTAATCAGCATATTTTTGTTTAAAAGTTTTATTTGGACTGTTCTTCCAAAGCGTCAATA
>JAGACC010000029.1 GCA_017614295.1 Treponema sp. | reverse complement strand
TTACGCATTTATGTGGTTTACAAAGGAGACAACTGTCACCATTGAATGCAGCATATCTTTTCTGCCTGTTTTTCTGCCTGTCCTATTTGTAGAATTGTAGAAGCGGAAAAATCTTTCTAAAAGGCAACCTTATTTTGCTCCAGACTGCTCTTTTATTGCCAAGTTTATATCATTTAGACTAACTTCCGTTCGTTTATCTTGAGATGCCAACAGTTGTGAGCGGTTCAAGACGGATTCTATCTTTGCACAGCTAAAGCCTTTGAATTTATCCGTCAATAGTTCTAATGAACAATCGTTAGTTAGCTTTTTGTCCCTTGTATACATGGCAATAAGCTCTTTGCGGGCATTTTCATCTGGATAGGGAACAGATACTCTTGCGTCAAAGCGGCCAGGTCTTACCAAAGCTTCGTCCAAAGCGGATATGCTGTTTGTTGCGGCAAGTACAAGAACACCGTTTGTGTTTTCAAAACCGTCCAGTTCGTTAAGCAGGGCGGTAACAATGCGGGTATTTTCTGTCTCTATTGCGCTGCCTGAATAGTTGCGTCTTGTGCCAATACCGTCAAATTCATCAATAAAGACTATGCAGGGAGCACAGCGGCGGGCTTTACGGAACAAGAGCTTTACCTTCATTGGTCCAATAGCCATAAACATGCTTTCAAAATCTGTAGCCTTTGCAGGAATAAAGTTTACCCTTGCTTCTCCGGCTAAGGCTTTTGCAAAAAGAGTCTTTCCGTTGCCTGGTTCACCTTCAAGCAATATTCCCTTGGGCATACGGATACCTTTCTTTGCGTATTCCGCTGGATGATTCATTATGTCCATAACCTGGGTCATGTCTTTTTTTAGCGACTCCATACCAACTACGTCGGAAAAGCTTTTGCCTGTCTTACGCACAACCTTAAAGGTGTTTGGAGAGATGAACTTCCTAAAGACAAAAACTATTGCAGAAAAGAATATTATATAGAAGAAAAGATCAAGAATTAGGGCAAGAACCGCAAAACCGTCCTTCTGAACGCTTACTTTTACCCCGTTTTTAAGCAAAAATTCCTTTAGCAAAGGGGAATCCGGGTTTTCCGTAGAAAAAGTTTCATCTGTACCCTTCTTTTTATATTGCAAACTGTCACCATTTACGGAAACAGATTCTACGGCTCCGCTTTGAACTTCCTCATAGAAAACAGAATATGGCTCCACATTTGCTTTGTTAAAGAACATGGAATACAATCTGTCACCAAAGAAAAGGTAACAGATTAACCCTATGCAAAACAATAGAGCAAAAAAAGTATAAATCTTTCTAACCGTCTGTCTCTTCAAAATCTACTCCTCTACGCACAAAGCCTTTACCAAAAAGCCCGAATCTTATAATCAAGCAGTAAAAAATCAGCCGAGTGCAACATCCAAAACCATCATCAGCATAAATCCTATCGCAAAACCAAGCGTCCCACCGTTTGAATGCTCACCGGAAGAAGCCTCCGGAATAAGCTCTTCAACCACAACATAAAGCATGGCACCCGCCGCAAAGCTAAGCAGATATGGCAAAAAGGGAACAACAAGACCCGTAAGCAGCAAAGTAACAAAAGCCGCCAAAGGTTCAACAATTCCGCTAAGAGACCCGAATGCAAAAGACTTTAGCTTGGAAGTGCCCAGTCCACGAAGTGGCATGGAAACAACCGCACCCTCAGGAAAATTCTGTATTGCAATTCCAATAGAAAGCGCATAGGCAGCAGCAAGGCTTATCCCCGAATTACCGGAAAGCAAACCGGCAAAAACTACTCCAACCGCCATTCCCTCCGGAATATTGTGCAAAGTAACCGCAAGGCAAAGCATAGTTGTTTCGCGGAGCTTTACGTGCAAACCTTCAGGCTTTTCCGCATCAATATGCAGGTGGGGAATAATTATGTCCAGCAGGAACAAAAATCCCATTCCCAAAGATATGCCAATCACTGCAGGAAGAAACGCCAGCTTACCCAAAGACGCAGAAGATTCCATCGAAGGAATTATAAGAGACCAAACGCTAGCCGCAACCATAACTCCGCTTGCAAACCCAAGAAGAAGCTTTTGCAGTTTATTGTTTATATGCTGACCCATAAAGAACACGCAAGCCGAGCCCAAAACAGTTCCCAAAAAAGGAATCATAAGTCCGTAAAAGATATGCATACCTTCAGTATAATGAATTTTTTTTCTATCAGCAACTTTTTGTTTTTAAAAGCCAAATTCATTTTGGGTACAGATTGACCCCTAATAAAAATACGGTTTGACAGGCCAAATTTGTAGTTTAGTTTTATTCAACAAACGGTAATGCTATTATAGTATTTCATCAATGAACCATAGTATTAGTACAGATTCAGCAATTTTTGAACAGCAAAAATCAGATTTACTAAAAACGGTTGCTGCAAATTTAAAACTCTTTCGCAACAATTCTTCTTTAACACAAGAACAACTTGCGGAAAGAACAGACCTAAGTACGGAAACTATAGGCAATCTGGAAAACGCAAAGTCTTGGTTCAGCCTGGATTCGATTGTAAAAATTTCTTCGGCACTAAACATAAAACCCTACCAGCTTTTGCTAAACTATTCACAAGACGAAGTTGTCCCCATCGACTTGGTTAGCGCCTACATGGGAGCATTTGAAGACTTCGTAAAATCAGGCGGAAGCGCATACGGCATAAAAAATTCCAGCAGAAAATAAATATCTGGAGCATATTGCTTGGTCTTACTGCCTTGCCAAAGCTGTGGCAAGGAGGCCATTTCTTACGGGCTTTCCAGGGCTTACCCTCACGGCCGGTGCTTCGCACTCGCTGCGCGCCCCTTCCAATCCCGGCTAGGATTACTTGGGGAACTCTATTTTCCAAACAATTGTGGAGCACAAAATCGATTTCCATGGGGTTTATAGACAACAAACATTATTTTCTATATAATAATGCGAATTGAATTTAAGAGGGAATCATGCCTAAAGTAGAAGTCAACGAAAAACTGTTTTTTAATCTTGTTGGAAAAAAGTATAACTGTGATGATCTTTTTGAAAAGAAACTCACTCACGCAAAGGCCGAACTGGACGAAAAGCCCAATCCTGCGGATCCAGAAGATCAGCGCGTAATCAAGATTGAGCTTAACGACACTAACCGCCCGGACTTGTGGTCTACAGGAGGAATAGCACGCTGCCTACGCGAATACGAAGGAGCAAAGCATTCTGACTACAGCAAATTCCTTTCTTCAAAAGGCAGCATCAAAGACACAAAAGATTATAAAATCATTGTTGACGAAGGACTAAAAGACATACGCCCCTTCCAGGTTGCATTCATCATAAGCGGATCCGGTTTGGACGAAGCAATGTTCAAGGACATTATCCAGACTCAGGAAAAGCTCTGCTGGAACTTCGGACGCAAGCGCAAGAGCATAGCAATGGGTGTTTACCGTGCCGATTCTCTAAAGTGGCCGCTTCATTATGTTGCTGCAGATCCGGACAAGGAATCTTTTGTAGCCCTCCAGAGCGAAAAGAGCATGACTTTGCGCGAGATTTGCAACGAACATCCAAAGGGAAAAGACTTTGGCTACATCATCAAGGACTTTGCAAAGTATCCGCTTATCAAAGACGACAAGGGCGAAGTTTTGAGCATGCCTCCGGTCATCAACAGCGCAACACTCGGTCAGGTAGAAGTTGGCGACAAGAATGTCCTTGTTGAACTTACCGGAACAGACATGGAAAGCCTTATGCTTGCCGCAAACATAGTTGCATGCGACTTCTTTGACGCAGGTTACAGCATTCAGCCGGTAAAGGTCTGCCACCCCTACGAAACGCTTTTTGGAAAGGACGTGGTTGCCCCTTACTACTTCCAGCCAACAACAGACGCAAGGTTAAGCGCAATCAACAAAAAGTTGGGCTGCGATCTTTCAAAGTCAGACGTTATTGCTGCTCTTGAACGCATGGGCAACAGCGTTACTTCAAAAGACAAAGACGGAGACACAGTCTTTACAGTTTCCCCTGCCCCTTACCGCAACGACTTCCTCCACGAAGTTGACGTAATCGAAGACGTAATGATTGGCCAGGACATTGACTACTTTAAGCCGGAAGCCCCCAACGACTTTACGATTGGCCGCCTGCTTCCAATAACACTTTACAGCCGCAAGGTAAAGAACATAATGGCCGGTATGGGCTACCAGGAAATGATTTTCAACTACCTGGGTTCTAAGAAAACATACATCGACAACATGGGCATAGACGGTAAGGACGTAATAGAAATCTCCAACCCGATGAGCGAAAACTACCAGTTCATCCGCCCGTCAATTATTGCCTCCCTGTTCGAAGCAGAAAGCCAGAGCGGAAACGCCATTTACCCACACAAAATATTTGAAGTTGGAAAGATTGCCTACATCGAGCCTTCCGAAAATACAGGTACAAAGACTATCCAAAGCCTTGGCTTCTTGACTGCCGCAAACAACGCAAACTTTAACGACGCAGCAAGCGAAGTAAGCACTCTTCTTTACTACCTTGACCACAAGTACGAAGTTAAGGAAGCTGATGACCCTCGCTTTATTCCAGGAAGACAGGCCGCTATCATGGTAAACGGAAAGCAGGCAGGTATCTTTGGAGAAATCCATCCGCAGGTTCTTGAAAACTGGCAGGTTACGGTTCCTTGCGTAGCAGGAGAAATTGACCTTGAATACCTTATGGCAACAGAGCCAAAGGAACACAAAGTAGAAGCAGCTTCTCCTTCTGCAAAACAGCCGGCACCAAAACAGAACGCAAGTCAGCCAAAAGCAGCAAAGGATGAAGGTCCAAAGCTTGCAGAAAACCAGGCAGAGCACTTTAACAAGTATATCGAACTTAAAGTGGCAAAAATACTTAGCGTAGAAAACAATCCTCAGGGAGAAAAGCTTTACATAGAGCACATGGATGACGGCAGCGGAACAGAACGCATCATCCAGTCTGGATTGCGCGAATACCTAAAGCCGGAAGAGCTTATTGGCCAGCATGTAATCATTGCAGCAAACCTTGCTCCACGTAAGATGCGCGGTGTAGAAAGCCACGGAATGCTTCTTGCAGCAGACTATATGGAAGACGGAAAGGAAAAGGTAGAGCTTTTGACAGCTCCTTGGGCAGCTCCGGGAACACCTGTTGTTCTTGAAGGTGCAGATCCTTCCGCAGAAAAGCCAGCAAAAATCGATATAGACAAATTCTGCAAGGTAGAGATAAGGATTCAGGGTAAGACCGCCAAGATTGCAGGGTTTAGCCTTTGCGCAGACGGAAAGCCTATAACGACTCAAAAATCAGACGACTGCATAGTAGAATAATTACGGAGGAAAAACATGCCGTTTATTGATTCAAAGATTACAGTTCCTGTTAGCGAAGAAAAAAAGGAATCCATCAAGGCAAAACTTGGCAAGGCCGTTTCCATTTTGCACAAGCCGGAATCTTACCTTATGGTTGGAATTGACGACAATTACGACCTCTGGTTTGCCGGCAACAAGCTGGAAAAGGGAGCTTTTGTTTCCGTTAGCGTATTCGGAGACGTTTCCTCTTCTGACAGCGGAAAAATGACCGAAGCAATCTGTAAAATTCTTAACGAAGAGTTGGGAATCCCCGGTGACAAGGTTTACGTAAAATATTTGGGCACCAACAACTGGGGCTGGAACGGAAGCAACTTCTAGTAGCTGTTCCCATTGGACAAATGTCACCCTGAACTCGTTTCAGGGTCTGTAACTCTTTGCTATACGAGATACAGGTATGAAGATAAACACAAAAAAAATAATCGTCTTTGCTATCCTTCTGGCTCTGCTTTTATTCACAAAATTTTTGCTACCAAAGTTTCAGCAGAACAGCCAGGAGCCGCAGCAAGAAGTCCTTGTAACAAACACCCTTCAGGTAGAAAACTCCCAGACAGAAACTGTACCCCAATCTGTACCTGACCTAACTGTACCCGAAACAGACAGTAACAACTGTACCCAAGAATTCCAAGAAGAGACAAATCTTCCGCAAAATTCGCTAAAAGAAGACGGCCTTTATACATCAAAAGAAGATGTTGCCCTTTATATCCATCTATACAAGCACTTGCCAGACAACTTTATTACAAAGAAAGAAGCCCAGGGAGTAAACCTAAAGGCGGAGAACAAGTGCATCGGAGGGGACAGGTTCCACAACCGGGAAGGCATTCTTCCAAAGGCAAAGGGACGCACCTACACCGAATGCGACATAGATACTCTGGGTAAATCCAGCCGCGGTGCAAAAAGAATCGTCTTTTCAAATGACGGCTTAATCTATTACACAGGCGACCACTACCAAACGTTCGTTCTTTTGTATGGAGAAGAAAAGTGAGTGAAATACGAGGGCTTGCAGAAAATTCAGAGGAAAAAGAATTCCAGGCTGATTCTTTTACAATTGATTTGCTTGGGGTAGAAACAAAAGCTGAACTCCACCAGCTGCTCGCCTCCGTTTTAAAATTCCCCGAATACTACGGAAACAATTTGGACGCTCTATTCGACATCCTCTGCGACGAACATCCTCTTTGGGACATAACATTCACCTCCTGCCAGCAAGCCGCAGACCACCTTGGAAGCGAATATTTTGAATCCTTTAAGCAAACCTTCACAGACGCTGCGGAAGAAAACTCTTTGGTAAAGGTTCAGTTTTTATAGGGAAACTTTATTCTTTTAAAGAAAAAAGCGGAATCAAAGCTTTCCTCTCATGACAAAGCAACCCTTGTAAAAATCGCAGAAGCTATGTGCAAACAATAACCGCATTCCTGCTAAGTTTTTATGGTAAAAAACGGTAGTGTGGTTTCATGGTAGAGGAAGGGCATTTTTTATATCCTATGAGTGTTGCACCCAACGGGTATCGCTTATTTTAGTCTGTACCAAACAAACATGACTGGCTGCGAAGTCTCCCCGGTACAACGAAAGCCGTAAGAAAGTTTTTCTTGCGGTATTTTTTTTGTTTGCCCAATTATAAAAATAATGCTATTCTAACAGGACGATGAAAGGGCAGATTCAAAAAGTTAATTACCAGAAGCAGCTGGACGAAATTCTTAAGAAGATAAATCCTCAGGAAAAAAAGCCTACGCTGCTTTTGCATGCCTGCT
>JAGACC010000228.1 GCA_017614295.1 Treponema sp. | reverse complement strand
GCAAAAAGCCTTATGCAGGAAGTCTTTTCTACCGGAGAAGAGCCTGAAGAAATCGTAAAAAGCAAGAACCTTACGCTGCTTTCCGAAGAAGAAGAAATACTGCCTTTTGTAAAGGAAGCTTTGGAAGAAGACCAAAAAAGTGCTGCTGCTCTAAAAAACGGCGACATGGCTCCCCTGGACAGAATTACGGGGCTTGTAATGAAAAAGACAGAAGACCGTGCTGTTCCCGCAAAAGTAAAGAGCATAATAAAGTCCTACCTAAAAATAAGCGTAGTCTATATTTTTACAATGGGCGGTTCAATTTCTGCCAAAAAAGATTCTTCTGGAACAATCGTGCCCGGAAACTCAAAAGACATACTCAATCTTTTGGAAACTACGGACAAAGAACCTGTAATTGTAACACCTGTCCGCTCAATGCTTAGCGAAGAAACAGAACCCGGTGACTGGGCTGCCCTTGTTGCCGCAATAAAAGAACGCATGGAAAGCGGAACCGCAAACGGTATTGTAGTAACCCACGGAACAGACACCTTGCCTTATACCGCTGCGCTTTTGTTCTGGCTCTTTGCATCCTGTTCTGTCCCCGTAGTTCTTACTGCATCCGTCTCCTTGCCGCAAGACAGCTCGGAAGCAAAAGAAAACATAGCTCTTGCAGTAAAAACCGCCCGCAGCAAAAAAAACGGAGTCTACGTAGCCTTTGGTGGTGCTTTGTACTCTCCGCTCAACCTAAAATTTGTGGGTTCAGGGGAAAAAGATTCATCCCAAGGCAAAAAAAGCCAAATCTTTGCCAACTGGAACATGGATTCGCCAAAATTCTATGCCAACTGCCAGACAAGCCGCGTTTTTGAAACCGTAAGCCTTCCCGAATCCAGCATAATGACCCGTCTCCTTAACGAAGCCGCATTCAGACTCGCTGTTGTAAGGCTATACCCGGGCCTAACTTGCTGCCGATTGGAAAAAATGGTTAACGGAACAGACGGTGCGGACACAATAATCCTTGAACTTTATGCTTCCGGTACCGGCAACATGAAGGGCGGTGACTATTCCCTAAAGCCGCTTCTTCTTAGCGGACATAAAATGGGCAAAAAATTCTATTGTACTTCCCAGCAGGAAAATTCGGTCGATTTTTCTTCTTATTCAACAAGTGCCGAAGTCTGGAGCAAGGGAGCTGTACCGATGGGTGGCTTAACAACGGAATCTGCGGTTGCGCTCTATTTTGCTTCTTACCTTATTGCGGATAACGATGATGAGCTTGCAGAATTAATGGAAGGTGGAGCAGAGGTTTTGTAGGAATTCTTTTTTGGACGGTATGACTATTGTTACTGTGCCCGGCCCTTCGGGACCGGACAAATTCTTTAGTAATCCCCGCTTTCCAGGGTTGCGCTGCCGCTCCATTCCTCCGGAACGGCTTCGCCGCCCTTACAATCGGGCGTAGGTCTTTAGGCAAGAAAGCTTCTACAATCGTTTTTTATTCTTCAGCTTCGTAGGCTGGAGAGACAAAATCTACGTCCTTAAAGCTGTATGTTTCACCTGCAATTCTTACCATAAGCGGAACTCCGTCGGCAAAGTCAATTTCGTTGCCAAGTGAAGAGTCTATTCCGTTAAAAGTAGCCTTGCAACCGTTGATGAGCGGTTTGTTTTCTATAAAATTTGAATAGCAGCCAACAACTTTGTCCCCTTCAAAGACAACAAGGTCGTAGCGGCTGTGCTGTACCGGTGAATATGGAAGTGACCAGAAGCGTGTTACCTGCACAAGCTGGAAGTTATTTTCTTCGTCATTGTTTACCATGCCAATGGAAATAACCTTAGCGTTTGTTGGAAGCGAATAGTCCGACATAAGAATTTTTTTAAGCTGAGCTGCGGTACGTGGTTTTGCGGCCGTGGAAGTCTGGGCTGCTGCAACTGTAATAACTGCAAAAATTACCGCAAAAATAAGTGTAGAAAGTTTTTTCATCTGATTCCTCTGTTTTCTAAATTCAATAAACTCAACTCTTAAGACAAGCTTGCCTATATTGTCGGTAAAAGCTTCTGTCTTGTAAACTCTTATTTTTCCGTAAAGTTACTTGCGCGGTCACAGAAAAGCCTTACAAGTTCAACCTGGGATTTGTGGCGGCTCTTTAAATAGAAGGTTTTTGTTGCCTCGTTGTAGACATAGCCCGAAGAATTGTAGAATTCAAAGCGTGGGTCTGTCCTAAAGCGCAATCCCTGAATTTCTATGTTTGCATGGAAGGTTGGAACGCCTTTCATCAGGATGTAGTGTGAATATGTAAGAGGGAAGTCTATGTTGATGTTTACGACTCCGCCCGGCATAAGAGCGTATCTGATGGAAGGTGCGCTTGTCCATGCCCATACGCATTCTGAACCGTAGTAGCCCAGTATCTGTGTGTGCGGGTAGAATTTGTTTTCTGCAACGAGAGGGTAGAGTTCTGCCAAGGACTGGAGGTTACCAAGCGTTGCTTCCGTAAGGTTCTGGTTTGCCAAGAGACGGCCAGTGTCTTCAATTTCCGGTCTGGAAGAAATGCGTCCCAGCTGAATCAATGCCCATCCAGCTTCTACAGCCTGCACTGAATTTAGCGGAATGTCGTTTTCCGTAACGGTAATAACGCCGTCTTCGAGCTTTGTGTTTTCCTGTATTACCTTTGTACAAGCTTCTATTGCGGAGGCAAGAAGGGCAGCTGTGTCCGGGTCGGTCTTGTAAAGCTTTGCGTAAACAGTAATAAGTCCGAATGCCTGGCTAACCGTAGGTTCAAAAGAAGCCATTGTTGCAGGGATGGAGAGAAGGGTCTTTGTGGAAGGCTTTTTCTTTTCGCGCAGGATGTAGTCGCTTATTCCTTCAACAGTAAAGATGTCCGGGTTGTTTCCCTGAATTGCGCTCTGTACAAGAGATGCCATCCTCTGTGTGTGGGAGACAAGGGTTTCGTCCATTGCTACAAGGCCAGCAAAGAATGGTACGGAAAGGTATGTGCGCTTGTTTCCCTGCTTAAAGGAAGAAGGAACTGTGTCTATTGCCTTGTTGTATTTTTCGCGGGCACACATTTCCGCTACGTAAGCCGTAATTTCTTTTTCCGTAATGCTTGAAATCTGCGAAGAGGATGCCGCGTGTTCAAACTGAGTAACTATGGCGTTCTTGAGTTGTTCAACTTTTGCAGTGTAGGTGTTTGCGTCTGAACCTTCTATGCCTGCTGCAGCGGTAAATTCAAAGTGCTTTGAAGGATCGTATGCGGTGTAGGAAGCGAGGGGGCTTTCTTTTGTAAACACTATGCGGTCATGTTCCAGGCGTGGGGCGTTAAGTGAATACATTTTGTCCCTGGTGCTAAGAATCATGCGGTTTGCAGTTGCTTCTTTTACGCTGTAGCCACCGGCTGTTTTGCATACGATGGAAAGCGTGTTGTTGTTGCCGGAAGGGGCGGCGCTAATCGTAAGGAATGCGTTTGGAGTGCTGTCCGAAACGGAAAAAGTGAGCGTACTTCCGTCCGTAAAGCCAAATTCAACGGAATTTGGATTGATTTCTTTCCAGGAAGCAAGCACCAGGTTGGTGGAAGAGCCTTCTTCTGCCGAGTTGGATACGGTTGCAGGGTTGTTTGAGTTTGCCACAAAGGTAAGACCCTTAAAATTGGCCTGCAACTGGTTTTTTAAAACCGTTTCCTGGTTTTTTGTTTCAGTTTGAGCCATAGAAACCCGCAGTTCACCAAAAGTTTTGGTAAAAACGGATTCGGTCTTAAATTGAAGTACAAAGATGCCGACAATAACAACGGCGTAGAGTACTGTGAGTCCTAAAAATTTTCTAACAGGATGTTTACGCATTTTGGTTATTTTATATATAATGGGTGCAAAATTCAAGAGCATGTTATTATAGATGAAAATAAATAGTGGGAGTAAATGATGAATAATTTTGTTAAGAACAAGATTGCCGTTTTTGTAGCTGTTGCAGTTTGTTTTGCAGCACCTTTTTCTGCTTCTGCCGCGGGACAGGACAGGTACGGTAGCACACAGGCGGAAGCCGCATACAATTTGGGACTTTCCAAGAATAACTTTATCCAAAGCCTGCAGAGTTCACTGGCAAAGTCTTCTCCGGAAGAAACGCTCAAACTTTTTGACACCCTTCCAGCAGAGCTTTCCGAGGATTTTGACATTCTTTACCTTAAGTCGGCACTCAACCTTAGTGCAGGAAACTACAAGGAAGCCTCACAGATTTGTTCTTCGCTAAGAAGTTCCAACCCGGGCAACACGGACGCTCTGGAACTTGGCATTGTTATTGCAACAGCCCAGGGAGACACAAAGACAAAGTCAGCCCTTGTTAACGAGCTTTTAAAGAAGGATCCTTACAATCCGGCCGCAAACATAACCCTTGGCGACGACTATTTTGCCCGCAAAAACTACAAGCAGGCACTTGCATACTACGAAAAGGCCCTGGTAAACGATTCCAAGAATGTGGACGCAAAGTTTGGTGTTGGAAGAGCCGCCTATTATCTTAAAGACGATGAAAAGGCAAAGAAAACCTTCAAATCCATCATAGAAATTGACCCAACCTATGCACCCGGCTATTCCTACCTTGGAAAAATTGCCGCTGCTAACAAAGAAAACAAGATTGCTTCTTCTTACGCAGAAAAGGCACTCGAACTTGATTCCGAAAACTATGACTACCTTATGGACTACGGAATGTACGAAAACACAATGGAACATTCCGAGAACGCAATAAAGGCTTGGACAAAGGCAATAAAGCTTCAGCCCGACTACTTCCTGGCCTATGCCTACCGCGGCGGTTTGTACGATGCGGAGAACATGCTGGACCAGGCATGCGAAGACTACAAGATGGTTGTAAAGCTGAACCCAGACTATTACTTTGCCTACGAAGAGCTTGGCGTAATCTACCTGCACAAAGAGCAGTGGTCACTTGCGCGCGAGGCATTCGAGAAGTGCTACGAAAAGCAGAAGGACAATATCTCCTATCCGCTTATGATTACATATTGCTACTACCGCGAGAACAACAGTTTTAAGGCCCGCGAATTTAGCGACAAGGTTTTGCGCAAGATGG
>JAGACC010000227.1 GCA_017614295.1 Treponema sp. | reverse complement strand
CCTCCGCAAAACATTATAGCAAAATGGGGATAAAATAAATAGTACCCAGATTGTCAGTCTACGGAAATCAGTTTTGTGCTACGCTGCCTGTCCCGCACTTCGCAAATGGATTTTCATCCATATCTTTCTTGCCAACCAATAAAAAGCCATGGATGGCGGCTTAGCAGCATGCAGAATTACAAAGCGGTTCTGCAATCCCCAAAAATATATGGAGGAATTTTTTGCAACATACGCTGCCGTTTCTTCCATATTGTGCACGAGCTTTTCATGCATGGGGTATATTATAGCAAAATGGTGATAAAATAAACAGTAGCTATTTTGACTGGCATGGATGGATTTTTGGAGAAACCTACGCGGGATTGGAGGGGCCAGCCGTTAGGCTGGTTGCGGTAGCAATGGAGCCGGAGGGCGGAACCCCGCAAAGCCCGTAAAGCGAGGCATGTCCGGTCGAGTTAGCCGGGGAGTAAAATGGTAGAGCAAAGAAAGGTTCGTCCAGAATAGACACAGAAGATTCTTATGAGGAAGATTCGTCTTGAAAATAAGGGCATGTTTTGATATAAATTTAAGAATGGCACGCACTTATGACGATTCAAGGTTTATAGATGCCTTTGAACACGAATATACTTGGCTGAATGGTTTTCGCCGCAATGCAAGAAGGTTTTCCCAAAGGACTGCCCTTATAGACCCGGAGCAGAACCTTACTTGGACATACGGAGAGCTTGAGGCTGAATCAAACCGCTTTGCAAATGCTCTTTTGGATTTTGGACTTGGAAAAGATGACGTTGTAATGGCTGCCCTTAGAAATTCACCCGCTTTTGCTTTGTCTTACATTGCCCCAAGAAAGATTGGCTGTATTCTTCTTGCCGCAAACTTTAACCTTGCCGCAGGGGAGATGGCTCTTGTAATAGACCACAATAAGCCTAAGGCAATAATTTATTCCGCTAACGTATGCCAGGTGGTTTTGGATGCGCTAAGTCTTTGCAAGCATAAGCCAGAGCTTTTTATTCTTGCGGATAATATAGAAGGAATTAATCTTCCCGAGTGCCACACAAGCTACGAGGATTTTGTAAGGGGAAAGGATTCTTCTGAGCCAAGGGTAAAATTCCGTCCGCATATTTACGATGAGGTTTTGCGCCTTTGCACGAGCGGTACTACGGCAATGCCAAAATTTGTTCCGCTGAATGACATAAACGAGGTTCTTTCCGCACACGATGTTATAATGCAGTACCCAATGTCTTTTAGTGACGTTACGCTGAACATGACTCCCTGGTTCCACAGGGGCGGTTGCCATAGCGGAGGTCTTTGTCCTTCTTTTTACTGCGGTGCAGCCCTTGTTGTTATGCGAAGGTTCCAGCCGGCCAATGTTCTTGACTGGGTGGAAAAATACGGCATTACTTTTTTGATGGGTGCTCCTGCCAACCTGGAGATGCTTTGCAGGGTTCAGGAGAGGTGTCCAAGGAAGCTTTCTTTGCTTAAGGGGATTATTGCAATGGGGGCTCCTCTTTCCAAGACGGGATGCAGGCGTTTTATGGATGTTCTTACCAAGAATATCTTTAACGGCTACGGCACTACGGAAACCTTCTGGAATTCTTTTCTTAGGCCTTGCGATTTGCCGGAAGGTGCGGGGTCTGCTGGTGGTAGCTGCATAGACGATGAAGTGAGGGTTGTAAAAATTTATGAGGGGCGCAGGGCTGAACCGGATGACACCGTTTTGAATGACAATTCTTCTGAAGGGGAGATAATTATTTTTTGCCCTGAAAAGACAACCTATTCGTATTACAATAATGACGGGATGGAAAGGGAAAAATTCTACAAGGGATGGATCTATACAGGAGACGTTGGCACTTGGGACGAGAAGTTCCATATTAGCGTAAAGGGGCGTAAGGACAACATGATTATTGTTTCCGGGGAGAATATCTATCCGTCGCAGATAGAGGAAGCCATTATGCAGCACCCCAAGGTAAAGGACTGTGCAGTTACCGCAGTTTCTGACAGGCTTAGGGGACAGGCTGTTTGTGCTTACGTTGTGCCAAAAGACCCTTCTCTTTCTACGGATGAACTTGGGCTTTTTTGTTCGGGGAGTCCAATGCTTTCTAAATACAAAAGACCGCGTTACTTTGCGATTGTTGATTCAATTCCCTATACTGCTACGGGGAAGAAGATTCACCACGCTCTTATGGAACGCGCTGAAAGTGATTTAAAATTAGGAATATTAAGGAAATGAATTCTTATCGGGAGGAATTTTATGAATTCAAAAATGAATTTTCCAGTTGGCAATAAGGTTGTAGCCATTGCTTTTGCCGCGGTTTTTTCTCTTGCGCTTTTGGGCTGCTCGGGAAAGGGTAAAAGTACATCTGGAAAAAGATACACTTACCATGCCTACAGCAGTGTTCCCCAGACTTGGAACCCTACAGACTATAGCCTTGGCGATGAAGCTACGATAATTTCGCTTACAAATTCTTCGCTTTACGATTTTGTTATGAATGAAGCTAAGAGCGGCTACGATATTGTTCCGGAGCTTGCGGAAGGATTTCCTGAAGACGTGACCGCAGAGTATGCTGGTAAGGAGCCTTACGGAGTTCCTTCTGATGCAACTTCCGGCTGGGCTTGGAAGGTTAAGATTATAAAAGATGCCAAGTGGGATGACGGCAGTAAGATTGACGCTGGAACTTTTGAATACACCCTAAAGCAGTTCCTTAATCCCGACATGAAAAACTACAGGGCAAATGCCTTTTACCAGGACGGGCTTCCGCTTGCAAATGCAAAGGCCTATTACGACGGCACTGTTTCCTGGGAAGATGTTTGCACCGACCCGAAGCAGCAGACCTATCTTTCTGCAGACGACTCGGAAATGTACATAAGCCTTACCTCTAAGTGCGTATTCTTTGGCTCTCCACTTGCCAACATCTATTCAACCAACCCGGAATATTTTTTGGACGGAGAAAGTGACTTGTACCCCAAGCTTTCTTCTGCAGCAGGAAATTCTTCATATACAAAGCTTACTCCCGAAGTTAAGAAGGTTCTGCAGAAGGTTGCTTTTAATTGCGGAGACAAGAGGGCTGTTGCCTACAAGGAATTTTGTTTTGTAAGAAAGGAAAATCCACCCATGCCTTGGGAAAAGGTTGGCTTTGTAAAGAATGACGACTACACTTTTACCCTTATCCTTAACAAGCAGCTTACTCCATTTATGTTCTACTATTCATCTTCTTCCATTAGTCTTTTAAGGGAAGATTTGTACGAGGCAAACAAGCAGAAGACTGGGGACATTGTAAAATCTTCCTACTGCACTTCCGCAGAAAAGTCTGCATCATGTGGCCCTTACAAGGTTACGGAGTTCCAGGCGGACAAATACATTCATCTGGAAAAGAACGAAAACTGGTACGGCTGGACGGACGGCAGGCACAAGGGGCAGTACCAGACTACAGGTTACGACATTCAGTTCATCACGGACTTGGAAACGCTTACCAATCTTTTTTTGCAGGGAAAGCTTGATGCTCTTTCTCTGGATGCGGTCCGTATGGAAAAATTTGGCAACAGTGAATACCGCATAGATGCACCCCAGTCTTACACATGGAAGTTCAGCTTTAACATGGACAAGAGGGCGCTTAAGGCAGAGGAGTCTCCTGGCGTTAACCATTCAATTCTTTCTTACCTGGACTTCCGAAAGGGTGTATCTCTTTGCATAGACAGGCAAAAATACGTGGACACTATTTCTATAGGAAGCGACCCTGGCTTTGGTCTTATAAACTACATGTATGTTGCAGAACCTGAATCCGGTCTTCTTTACCGCGACACACCGCAGGCAAAAAAAGCACTCTGCGAATTCTACGGCACATCTTCCGTTGATGACATAACAGGTTACAATAGGGAAGAAGCTGCAGCATGCTTTCAAAAGGCCTACGATGCGGCTCTTGCGGCTGGAGATTTAAAGAGCACGGATAAGATTCAGATTGACTACCACATCTATTCAGAGAGTGATATAAACAAGCGTACGGTTGCATTCCTTCAGGAGGCAATAAATTCTGCCGCAAAGGGAACGTCTCTGGAAGGCAAGGTTACAAT
>JAGACC010000226.1 GCA_017614295.1 Treponema sp. | reverse complement strand
TAGAATTTTCCCGGGTGTACACGGCTTGGAACCAAATAGTCGCGGGCTCCTTCCGGTGTGGACTTTATGAATGTAGGAGTTTCAATTTCAAGGAAGCCTTTTTCCGTAAGGAATTCGCGGGTGGCAAAAGCAACCTTTGAGCGCAAGATAATGTTGTGCTGCATAGGTGCGCGGCGAAGGTCCAGGTAGCGGTACTTTAGGCGCAAGTCTTCGTTTGGAAGAACAATAGTTCCGTCCTTCTGGCGAACTTCGTCAATAGCAAAGGGAAGAACATCGCTCTTTGTAAAGATTTCTATTTCGTCTGCCTCTACCTCAATCTCTCCAGTGGGCATGTCTTTGTTCACGTCCTTGGGATTGCGGGCGGCAACTTTGCCTTTTACGGCAATGCAGTATTCTGACTTTAAGGAAGCTGCTGTTTTTTTGACCTCTTCGGAAGCCTTGTCACCAACGACAACCTGAGTTATTCCGTAGCGGTCACGCAAAAGTATGAAAGTGAGTCCGCCAAGTCCTCTCGTACGGAGAACCCATCCGTTAAGTATAACGTCTTTTCCTGTGTCGGCGGCAGTCAAGTCACCGCAGGTTACTGTTCTTTTTGCATTTTCCATAGTGGTGCTATTTTAGCGAAAAAATATAGTCTTTTCAAGGACATGGGTCTTTTACTCAATTGCTAGTTATTAACTTGGAGCGAGTTTTATTGTCTTACTGCCCTTGCGGGATTCCTTGTGTTACGGGCTTTCCGGGGCTGCCCTCCGGCCGGTACCCTTCGGGTACTTGCTCCGCAACCCCTCCAATCCCGGCTAGGATTTTTTCTGCTAAAGGAATTGCCATCGATTCTGCAATCCCAAGGAAAATTCAAGGGAGAATTTTCCTTGGGCAATGCTCCCCAAAAAATTTTTTAAATGCTTTTAGCTTCTATCCTAAAAAGTCCGTGGCGGTTGCAGTAGGCATAAATCCACTTTACTCCGCTTATCTTGAACCTTGCCTGGGCGTCGGATTCGGGGTAGAGTTTTACCAGCTGAACTCCGCTGTCGGAAACTGCCGCAAAAAATGAAAGGTAATGCTCCTTTGTCATTAGGTGCTTTGAGGAAACATAATATTCGTCCTCTACCTTTTGCAGCTGAATTTCGTGGCCTTCGTCTTCTTCTTCCACTTGCAGGGGAGGAAGCGTTATTCCGCAGCAGCTGATTGTTGCTTCTCCACTTGTCTGAATGATGTTTGCGCAGACAGGACAAACGTAGAAGCATAGCTTTTGCATGTTAAAGGCCCTGTTTTTGTTTTGGATGTGCTGACCGTTCAATAATTCTATAATCGAAATCCCAAGCGCTTTTCCCAAACCTTCCAGAAGGCTTATGTCCGGCAGACCGTGGCCTGTTTCCCATTTGCTAACCGCTTTTGCAGTAACAAATATTTTGTCCGCCAGTTCTGCCTGTGTCATTCCCTTGCTTTCGCGAAGGGTTTTGATTGTAGTTCCAGTAACGTATTCGTTCATAAGTTATCTCCATTTGTAGCTCTGCAGAAGCTTTTGTTATGGAGATAAATATATCAGCAGGATGGGGGGATAGCAACCTACGTTTCGTGGACTTTGCGGAGGGTTAGATAAAGTGCCTAAGCTCCACGTGTTCCACAGAGTGGGTCTTGTGCGCTACCAAATAGCTTCCGAACATGGCGGTGATTGCGTCCATTCCGGCTGCGTATGCGCAAAGAAGGGGTGCTGCGCTTTTTAGGAGAAGGTATCCGGAGTCAAAGCTGCGTCCGTAGAGGGTGCACATTATTGTTATTGCAACGAATGGTCCTCCGGAAGGGTAGCTGCAGAGTGCCAGTGAAATAAGGAAGGAGAACACTGCAATCCAGATGAGAAGGGAAAGCTTTATTGGAAGCGGGGAGAATGAGCGCAATATGACTATAAAGCTAACTGCCTGAACCATGGCGGCTCCACCTCTTCCAAAGATGGAAAATAGTGGAAGGGAGACTGCGTTTATTCTGCGGCGTATGCCAAGGCTTTCTTTTCCGTGCCTAAGTTCAAGGGTAAGGGTAAGGTTTGTGTCTCCGCTAAAGAATGCGGTAATGAAAGGACAGAAGTTTGCATACAAAACGCGGTAGGGGTGGTTTTCTTTGCAGAGCAGCTTTAAAAGGAAGGGGTAGATTATGAATGCTGTAACTGCTATGTCCACCGTAAGAAGCATAAAGAGCGGCTTGTATACGTCGTTTTCCATTACGGAAGAAAAGCTGAACATCCATTTTGCGGCTATTGCAATCATACCAACTGCAAGAATTTCCGTAATAAAGGCCATTACGTTGTAGCATACTTTGCTAAGTGCGTCAAAGATGGAGAATGCTGTCTTGGAGGCAGACTTTTCGCTGGAAGCTCCGGCACCGGCAAGTCCTGCAAAGACAAAGCAAGGCAAGAGGTAGGCTCCGTTTGTAAGGGCTTCAAATCCTGAGTAGGGGAAAAGGCTTTCCAAAAGGAATTTTATGTTAAGGGATGGAAGTTCCGAGGATTTTTCGAATGTACTTGGGATTCTTGGCAGGGGGATGAGCCTTGCAGAGATTAATCCTATAAGAACAAGCAGGAGGGAAGATGCTATTATAACCACGAAAGTCCAAAATCCGGTTTTTAAAATCATCTTTTCTTCATTCAACTTGAAGCATGCCGTGGCAACGGAAAAGAAAAGTACGGGCAAAAGCATGTAGCGTCCAAAGCGCAGCATAAGGTTTGAAATAAATTCAACGGTTGTCTGTACGTGTATGTTATTCTGGGGCAGAATAAGGGCTGCGATGATTCCAATTGCAATTCCAATTAAATATTTAAACCAAAGTTTCATGATAGCACAGTATATCAATTTAACGGCAGTTTGCAAAGAACCTTCTATATGCTATAATGCAATCTATGGGAAAAACTATTCTTGTTGCAGGAAAAGACATACCGGCCGGGGCAAAATTTGCGGATACGCTTGCCGGAACAGGACGCTATGTTGTTGTTACTAAGCCTGATGATGATGAAATTTCTGAAAATACGGACAATGCCATAGCCACAGCAGCGGTTGCAGAAAGGCACCAAAAGCTTATGGGAAAAGCTTCCGGAGTTGCGCCAGTCTCTTGGAACAAGGCATCTCCAATTTCTTCGCGCACGCTTATTTTGAATATGGAAAGCATTTTTACCAAGATGGAAGAGGCAGTCCTTTATTTTGACGAGGAGCATTTTTCTTCCAGGGCAAACCATATTAATATAGAAGAATGTGCCCAGACCAGCGATGAACTTATCCTTTCCTACCAGTATCTTACAATGGAAATTCTTTCACGCTTTGAGCAGAAGAATACGGACAAACCCGGAACTTTGGTCTTTTTGCTAAAGGACGGACCTTGCGCAAGCGATGCGGTTAAAATGCCAGCCCTGCGCAATGGAACCTATCCAATAGCATCTCCCCTTATTGCTTCCGCCGCAGCATCTTTTGCAGCCTTTGCGGAAAACATTGCGGCTCTTTACGGAGATTTGCCTTTTGTAAACATAATCCTTGCCCGCGGAGACAGAAGTACGGACATTGTTACCTCCGAAACATCTCTTGCAAAGTGGCTTGGTTCATACATGGATGCCGTGGAAGCGCAAAATACCAAGCTTAACGCAAAGAAATCCGTTCTTTGGGTAAAACCGGGTACTGCCTTTACGGTTTCCACAAGTAAGTTCAGCTTGTTCGGAAAAAAATAAGATGGTGGTATAAATGAATTCTTTTAACTTGGACTTACCTTTTCTTGCAGAGTGCTTCATAAAGATTCTTCTTAGCATTGTTAGCGGATTCGTGCTTGGGCTTGAGCGTAAGTCCAGGAACCAGAATGTTGGCACAAGAACCCTTATTCTTATAAGCGTTTCGTCCACTTTGCTTTCCATTCTGTCTTATTTCTTGGCGGATTCTTCACGCTGCAACATTAATGTTAACGGAGACCCCACCCGTATAGCTGCAGGAGTTGTTAGCGGTATAGGCTTTTTGGGCGGCGGTGCAATCATGCATCATGGCCTTAACATAAAGGGGCTTACTTCTGCCGCTATCATCTGGACGGATTCTGCGCTCGGACTTGCAATAGGTGCCGGGCTTTACATACAGTCACTTATTGTTCTTGTAGCTTCCGTGCTTGCGCTTTTGATTTTGGAGCGTGCGGAAGAGAAGTGGTTCCCTGCCGGAAAGAATAAAATCCTCCATATAGTCTTTGAAAACAAAGATGTAGACATGGCAAAGATAAAGGAAATCATCAAAAAGAACGGTTTTATCATTTCCGACTTGAACGTAAGCTATGTTATGGCAAGCAAGCAGATATTCCTCCATTATTCTGTAAAAGCTCCCCGCGAGGATAATTTTTCTGCCCTCATAAACCAGCTGAATATGGCTGGAAAACTTTCAGAATTCTCAATTACAAACTAACTGCAAACTACTTGCAAACTGATTGCAAAATGATGAGCATGACGCTACGGAGAAAAATATGGCAAGCGATATAAAGGCTGTTGTTTTTGACATGGACGGTGTTCTTTTGGACACTGAATCAATGAGCGATAAAACCTGGAGCCTGGCCGCCAAGGATTTTAATGTTTCTGTTACCGAAGAAGACTTGAACAGGTGCCGCGGTTCAAACAAGAGCGACATAATCATGATTCTTAAGGAAATATACGGCAATGATTTTGACGTAGAGAATTTTCTTTGCGCTACGGGGAAATATTTCCATGAACTGGAATTTAGCTCTGGAATTCCTGTTATGCACTATGCAAAGGAAATACTCGAATACCTAAAGCCCAAGTACCACTTAGCACTTGCCTCTTCAACATCCGGCCCAACTGTTGAGCGCCAGCTTAGGAATGCAGGACTAATAGACTTCTTTGAAAAAAGAGTTACCGGAGACATGGTTGTTCACAGTAAGCCAGACCCGGAGATTTATTCCATGGCGTGTGCTTCCATAAATGTTGCCCCGGAGAACTGCATTGCAATAGAAGACAGTCCCAACGGAATCCGTTCAGCTAGTGCGGCCGGCATGAAGGTTATAATGGTTCCCGACAGGATTAAGCCAACTGCTGAACTGGAAAAACTCTGCTGGAAAATTCTTCCTTCTCTGGAAGACTTAAGCTCTGTCCTTTAGGATGAATGCCATAAGAGAACTGCATCCCCTGCTTATGTCGTTGTAGGCGGTGTCAAAGTCTCCTGAATACCAAGGGTCAGATACGTCTTGTCCGCTTCCTGTGTATTCCAAGAGTTTGTGCACTTTGCCAAGAGGGTCTCCGTTCCAGCAGCGGCTCATGTTGGAAATGTTTGCCCTGTCCATGCCTATCAGCAAGTCGTAGCGGTCGTAGTCAGAAGCCCTTATTTGTCTTGCGGCTCTTCTTGTAAAGGGAATCCCTTCCTGCCTTAGCTTTGCCTTTGCCGGAGGGTACATGTCGTTGCCAATTTCTTCCGTAGAAGTTGCGGCGGATTCAATAAGAAAATCTTCTTCCAAACCGGCTTCTTTTACCAAATTTTTCATGATGAATTCCGCCATTGCAGACCGGCAAATGTTCCCATGGCAGACAAAAAGTATTCTTTGCATGTAAAACAGTATACTTGAAAATGCCTGGAATTACCATTAGTATTTAGCAATGCCATGAAGAGCGATTTAAAAACACATACTTAATACAATGCAATTGATTTCCACACTGATTTTAGGAGATGTATATGAATTTAAAAGAAACAGCCTGCTTTGGCGTTGCTGGCAATTTTACGGGGCATCTTGAACAAGCGGGCGAAGCTAAAGAATTTGCCCAGGTAAAAACAGCGGAGGCTTCTGCTCCAAAAGGTGTCTTCCCAACTTACCTTCCAAAAGCAGATGTTGCTTTCGCTGCTTTCGCTACTTCCGTTCCCGCCTTCCTGAATGTCTTTCCCTTTTCCTCCGACAAAATAATCTTCCCCAAAGGTGAAGAAAAAGTCCAGTTTGAACCCGAATGCGCCGTAGTCTTTGACGCAAACTGGCAGGACGGCAAGATAATCTCCCTTGGCGCAAGAAGTTTTGCCGCTTCCAACGACTGCACAATCAGAAAAGAAGGCTGCAAAAAAATCAGCATGAAAAAGAACTGGGGCAGTAACAGCAAGGGCTTTGCAGACAACTGCATAGAGATAGATTCCTTTGATTCAGACGGAATTTTAAATGACTACCGCATAGCAAGCTTTTTGGTCAGAGAAGGAAAGGCCTTTGCTTACGGAGAAGACAGCGCGGTTTCCGGCTACAGCTACATCTGGAAAAAGCTTACCGACTGGCTCATTGCAAAGTTCAACACCCAGGAAGATGAATTCAACCTGGAAAACATAGGCGCCTACCTTAATTCCTGCGGCTGTCCAAAAAAGATTATGGTTTCCATAGGGGCTACCCGCTACACAGACTTTGGCGAACACAATTTCTTGCAGGACGGAGACGGAATCGTAATAGTCTTGTACCCTTCATCCAAATATTCTGCGGAGAAAATTCAGGATATGGTTTCGAGCGGAGAGGAATTTGGAAGTGATGTTTCCGTTTTAAAACAGACGGTTGTTATTTAAGAACTTCTGCTCAAATTCTTCCAGGCATATTGGCTTGCTAAAGTAGTATCCCTGGAAGATGTTTCCGCCCATCTTTATGAGCATGTCCAGCTGTTCCTTGGTTTCTATGCCTTCCGTAACGGTTGGAATGTTCAGCTTGTGTGCCAGCTCTATAATCGTGTTAAGAATTATGTTTGCCTTTTCCGGGTTTGCCGTTTTGCAGAGGAAAAGCATGTCTATCTTTAGAACGTTCAGCGGAATGTCCTTAAGCGTGTTAAGAGAAGAGTATCCGCTTCCAAAGTCGTCTATTTCTATAAGGAATCCTTCGTTCTGCAGTGAATGCAGTATGTTAAGGTTGAACTCCAAATTTGTCATAACGACGGTTTCTGTTATTTCCAGGTGAATCTTTGACGGCGGCACATCGTATTTTTGCGAAAGACCTGTAAATGTTCCGTAAATGTCCGTAAAGAAAAAGTCCTTGGGGGAAATGTTTACGGAAATAGATATGTCCTTTTTGTTTTCGTTCTGCCACTTGTGCATAATTTTAAATGCTTCTTCCCAGATGTAAAGGTCAATCTTTGTAATAAGGCCGTTGCGCTCAAGCACAGGAATGAATTTTGCAGGGGAAAGAATGCCTTCTGACGGTAAATTCCAGCGTACCAAAACTTCTGCGCCAACAACTTCTCCCTTTGAATTTATCTGCGGCTGAAGGTATGGAACTATCTGCTTTTCCTTTATCGCATTGCTCAGCATACCGGTAACTTTCTGCTCCCAGATTTTGTCTGCGCGGAGTGTGTCCTCGTAGAAAGAGAAAATCTGGTTGTAGTTGTTCTTAATCTTGGAGATAGCCATAAGTGCACGGTCTATCATAAAGTCTATGCTTACGCTTCTGTCTTCAATTTTGAATATTCCGTAATGGGCAATAATCGGATAGTTGGAGTTGTTTTTTACAGTAAAGTTGTCGGGATCCTTGTTGTCCGCAAACTTTTCCATAATGTTCTTGTCCGTTGCAAGGAAGACAAAGTTGTCGCCACCCAAGCGTCCGTAGCAGGGGTACTGAATCTTTCCTGCCCGGATTTTTTCCGCAATGTCCACTATAAGGGTATTACCTGCCTCGTAACCAAAGGTGTCGTTTATAAGCTTAAAGTCCTTTACGTCAAGAACCACAATGTAGTAGAGCTTTTCGCTTGCCGCAAGAATCTGATTGGTCTTTTCTATAAAATAGTTCCTGTTGTAAAGCCCGGTAAGAGGGTCGTGGTGGGAAAGATAGATCTGCTTTTGGTTTTCCGCCTCTTCGTTGGTGTAGTCTATAGCCTTTATGTAGGAACCAAGGAACCTTTTCTTTTCGTCAAGAAGTGGGAAGAAGCTGTACTTGTAGTAATGGGTTTCGCCCTGCTTGTCTATCCTGGAGCTCTTTAACGTTACCGGAGAAGTTTTTCCCATAAGATCCGTGTTCATCATGGAAGATATAGCCTTAAAGCTTCCCGCAAGATTCTGCTTGTTCAGACCGAACATTTTGCGCGCCGACTCGTTTGCAAAGAAGCCGACGTATTCCTTGTCAAAAAAGACGTAAGCGCTTGGCGAAGACTCAAGAACCTTCCTGTTTATGTGGCCTATAAAGAATAGGGGTTTATACAGAAGTATAAAGTAGAAGATTAATATTGCGCAGATTGAGTATCCAATCATCGCTATGTCAACCGGAATGTTCTGGAAGATGTATGTGGTTTCCCAAATTGTGGTAATGATAAGGCATACTATGATGATTATGTAGCGTTCACAATAGATACGCGGAGTCTTAATCGTACCGGTAACCAAAATCCTGAACATGTTAAAGAAAAGCAGGTAGGATAATGCAAGGTGGACGTAATGCCAGGTATGCGAAACAAGCGCATAGTAAATGCGGACTCCGTTAAGCGATACCGGCGTAATGGAAAATACGTGTCCAAAAATTGGGTTTGCAAGAAGCGATGCCGAATCCAAAATTGCTATTGCCAGAACCAGTCTTTTGGAAAAAGGCGTCATTTTGGAAAAAACGGTTGCAAAGAAAATGGTTACGCTGTAGAACATAAAGTTTGTTCCGACCATGTAGAGGTAGTAACCCAAAAGGCAGATATTATAGTTGGTGCTCGCCGTGATTAGAAGGTTTCCGGAGAGAGGAAGTATGGAGAAAAACAGGAAAGAAAATATCTCGTTGCTATATTTCTGATTTTTTGCTCTCTTAACCCAGATGGCACAACCAAGCAGCAAAAAGGCGAGGATAATAAAAATTACAACTATAGAATAAATATATACCATTTTACTTTATATTTTATAGTCAAATAACCAATAATGCAAGTTTGAATTTATTTTGGAGCATATTTCTTATATTTACTGTGCTCCAGGCTCCGCCATTCCGCAAAAATGTATTTTTCCCCGCTTTCCAGGGTTCCGGGGGGCCCTATCCCCCTCCATTCCTTCGGAACGGCTCTGCCGCCCTTCCAATCGGGGCTAGGCTTGTCCGTGCAAAAGCCTTAACCGTTGTATTTTTGTCTTTAAGAGTATATAATCACGCTATGGATTTAATAGAAAAATTCTCTTCAGACGTAGAGAAAATAAAAAAGCACTACAGGGCAGAGCACCAGACATATAATGGAGAAGAAGTTTGCAACCAGGTAGCCGCTTTCTTTGAGCAGCAGAACCGTGACGTTGCTTCTTTGGCCCACAGCTACGCGGGATATTGGAAAGATACCTACATCTTGCCCTCCCAGAATATGGAAGAAGAGCCTACTCAGGAACACATAGAAATTTTGGCTGGTATGCTGGCACTTTTGCTGGACGTAGAAGACAGCTACGAATTTACTGAATGTTTTAGCCAGGAAGACTGGAAGCAGCTTTGCCAACTTACCAATTACGAAGCAGAAGACCTTCCTTTGGAGCTTTTGAGCAGTCTGATGAAGAATTTTGTAGACAATCAGGCAGTTTAACTTGGAAAAGCATAATGGAAAAAGACTTTTCTGCTAAAGAATTTTACAGCGAATGCAGGCAGTGTCCAAGAGAATGCGGTGCCAAACGGGCTTTGGGAAAGACTGCCTTTTGCGGACAGGACATTTCCGTGCGTATTGCAAGCGCGGGCCTTCACTTTGGGGAAGAACCTCTGGTTACAGTATTTGGCGGAAGCGGAACTATTTTTTTTACCGGATGCACACTCCGCTGTTCATTTTGCCAGAACTACCAGATTAGCCAACAGGGCATGGGAAGTCCCGTAAGCAAAGAAGACTTTGTAAAAATATGCCTTACCCTTCAAGATAAGGGTGCGGAAAACATAAATCTTGTAACTGCAAGCCATCATAT
>JAGACC010000225.1 GCA_017614295.1 Treponema sp. | reverse complement strand
CTTATGACGTAAGCATAGAAACCGCTGGAAGTCTAAAAATGGAGGGAAATGCAAACGCAGGAAAAGTCTGCAAAAAGCTCACAGAAGGTTTTATTTGGGCAAAAGACCTTACCGCAACCCCTGCAGCAACCATAACTCCGGTAAATGGATTTGGAGGCAGCTCTACCCCACAGTTTGACTCAGCACACCAAATAGTTTATCAACTCGGCTTAAGCGATCTTGCAGCGGCCTGCAAAAAATTTACTTTGTCCCCACGCACATACGGCGGATACTACTGGAGATTAAACGGCGACGGAAAGCTCTATTCTGCACTCTTAAATATTGACTCTATAACATCTGCAGATAGTCAGGCAGAAGCCTCATATATGGTAAACGGTGACATAGGGGCAGGAAATCTTGTAGGCAAAATAATTCTATACAAAACTTCAAACGGGCAATGCGGATTAATGCAATTCACGTCTTTCCCATCCACTTTTTACTGGAAGACAGGGAACGGAAGCAAACAAACAAAAACAGGCTTCCAAAGCGGATGGGGATTCGATTTAGATGGAGCAAGTACAACTAATTCGAACAAAGACTTTGGCATAGACTCAGGTAAACTTCATGCATATAATGGCGCAACATTTCTCGTACTTGATTAGTTTTTAGCCGTCATTCCGAACTGCTAAGCCATATTCGCACGCACTTGCTACGAATATGGATTCGGAATCTATAAAGACTTCCGCAAAGGAATCCTAGCCGCGATTGGAGGGGTTGCGAAGCAAGTACCCGAAGGGTACCGGCCGTAAGGCAAGCCCCGGAAAGCGCGAAAAAATGCCCTCCATGGTATTTTTTCGCGAAAGTTTTCTTTCGAAAACTTGCCAAATGTTTTACGCTAACAAATGACGCACCATCCCTGGTGCTGCTTGTTTGCGAATTGCGAAAAATGCCATGGAGTCTGCACGAACACGGAGTGTCGGGCACAGTAGAAAAAGGAGCGTGCTCCAGAAGAAAAAGATTAGCTACAGGATTCCGCCCCAGGGGATGTTGAAATTTTTGCAGAGGGTTTTGTATTCCGCTTCCTGGACTGGTGTTGCGGCGGTTACAAAGAATGCCATGTCTTGCGGTAAGGATTTTATGTTTTCCGAGCTTCCGCTGCCAGCTTCCTCTACCCTAAGCGCCTGTTTTGCCACACCTTCCCTGCTGTCTACAACACGCACGGAAGGGCCTGCTACATTCTGTATGTCTGATGCTATGTGGGTAAAGTGGGTGCAGCCAAGGATTATTGTGTCGCATCCGTTTTGCGCAAAGAAATCTACCGCTGGTTTTACGGCGTCAAACCTTTCTTTGCTTGTGCTTGTAAAAAGTTTTTCTTCTATGAACGAAACAAGATCTGGGTCTCCGCGCGAAAAGACCTGGCAGTCGCTTGCAAATTCGCTTATGAGCATCTGGTTGTAGGGGTGTCGTACAGTGGCGTTTGTTGCAAGAAGTCCTATCTTTTTGTTTTGGGTTACTTTTGCGGCTAGCCTTATTGCGGGTACAGTTCCAACTATTGGCAGGGAAGGAAATTTTGCCCTAAGGTCCGGCAGTGATGTTACGCTGATTGTATTGCAGGCAACAACTATTGCTCTGGGGTTCCATTTTTCTACGATTTGTTTTATTGAACTTGAGGCGCAAGAAATAATCTCTTCCGACGGTTTTTCTCCGTAGGGAAAGTGGACGGTGTCTCCCAAGTAAACGCAGCGGCTTTGGGGTGATTTTTGCTTTAGTTCCAGCATGTAGGGAATTCCGCCAGTTCCGCTGTCCAAGAATGCAAAGTCTATGTAGGGTTTTGTAGAAGTATTCATCGTGGCTTTACCTAGTTAAAGAGTGACTCAAAGGCTTTTTTTGCAGCTTCGGCTTTTTGGTTTGCCTGGGAAAGGCCAGAGTCCTTGCCCCACTCCCTTTTTATGCGGAAGGTGTCGCAGAAGTTTGGCTTTTCCTTGTCCGCTACAAGTTCTTCCGCGCTTTCGTGGCAGTCGTGATAGCTTCCGGGTTCGTAGAAAAGGCAATTTTTGCAGGAATGCAAGGCTTTGTGGCATTCAGGACATTCGCTGTCCCTAGAAATTATTTCCAAGCTAACGGATTTTCCGCATTTCCAACACATATTCTACCCCACCAAATTATCTTCTTTATTAATTATTGAAATCAATTTTAACCATTTGACTAAATGATTTCAATACCGTAAAGTATTTGTATGTACGCTTTTAAGAAATGCCAGTGCCCGGGATGCACAAAACCAGCCGTTACGCTTTACGACTCAGACGGAAACATAATGGAAGACCAGAATTGGTGCCTGGAACACAGCCCAGACAAGGAATTTGTAAAAAACAACATTCACAGCTACCTGCAGAGCCACCAGAGGATTATTGGCATGAACGCAGAGGGGCTTAAGATAGAAAACTGGAACATTTCCGACAAAAGGTTCTACGGCTGCAACTTTCAGCACTGCACCTTTTCCAACCTTCACGGGGACAACATAAGGCTAAGGATGTGCATGCTGGATTTTTCTGTGTTCACGGACTGTAGCTTTTTGCACGGCAACACCCAGTTCTGTTCCTTTGCTGGCTCAAAATTCGTACACGTGCTTTTTACCAACAGCGACATGATTCACAACAACTTTAACGGTATTACGGCTTACCAGTGCAGCTTTGACGACTCAGACCTATACAACAGCCGCTTTATAAAGGCAATGCTCATCAACACTTCCATGAACAACTGCAACCTAAAAAAGACCGTCTTCTACGAGTCCATGCGCGAAGGGGTGGGATTCAAGCTTTCCAACACAAGGGAATCGCTTCTTGACCGCAACAAGGGTGGGCTCATGGGAGACTTTGGAATTCAGTACCAGGACATGGATGACGTTCTTATGCCAAGGAGCGAAGAAGACCAGAAGGAGGTATTCCTTTGAAGATTTACTTTCACCTCTGCCTTGATGAATTTACAAACAGCTACCTTGTTGTGAATGACGACCCCAAGGTTATGGAAGCGCTAATCATAGACCCGGTTGTTGTTTCGGAAGAACTTATAAACCAGATAGAAAAGGGCGGCTACAAGCTTACCGGAGTTCTTATAACCCACAACAGGGAAAGCCTTATCCGTCCGCTTACCACGCTAAAGAAAATCTATTCCCCATACGTCTATGCGGCAGACTACGAGATTGCGGGCAGCAAGTCCATCGTAATCCACGGAGACGGCCACCTTAACGTTGCAGGGCTAGAAGTTGAATACTATTCAGTACCGGGACACGCTTCCGACAGCATGCTTTTTAAGATTGGGGACATCCTCTTTACAGGAGACGTTATCACATCCGGAATCATCGGAGAGACATCCGGTTCTTACTTTAAGCGGATGCTTTGCGACAACATAGAAAAAAAGATTTATTCGCAGACGGACGGAACCGTAATCATGCCGGGACACGGACCGCCATCAACTGTTGCGGCAGAACGAAGCTTTAACCTGGACACAAACGCAAAGAAGCGGCAGTTGTAAAAGCTACTCTTGCAAAAGCCTACAGATTAAAAAGCTCCACTCTTTCCGCTAAACCAAAAGCCTGAACAGTTTTTCCAAATCGGAATCAAACTGTTCGGTTGCAACCTTTAGTTCCTTAAGGAATCCGGATTCATTCAGACGGCCAACGACAGCTTCCATCTCTTCCCTATTGCGGAAGGTTACAGTGCGGAAGAAGTCCGTATAGTCCTTGTCGCGGGATGTAATGGAAGACTCCAGCATGTTTATGGAAACATAGGCAACATCATTCAGTATGTTCTTAAAAATCGCGGGAGTAAATTCGCTTACCGGAATTGAATAAAGGTAAGACAAAATGTGTATTGCATAGCGGGCCTTGTATTCAACATAGTGAGCCTGGCATTCATTGTAGAATTCATGAACCTGCTGCCAGTTTACAATCTTTCCATCTTTTATCATTTGGAAAAGCTCTAAAACCTTTTCTTCCGGAATAACCTGACCGCCGGCATTAACCCACTTTGTGTAGAGGGGAATCTTAGAAATAAGCTCAAGATGTTCTTTGGTAAGGCTTTGAACTTCTCCGCTAGAAGCAGCATTTGCGCCAGAGTTTGCACCAGCATTATTCCACTTGCTCCATTCAATAAGGCAGTCAGCGGCAAAATACTTTACAATGCGCCTGTACTCCTTGTAGCCCTGAACCGGTTTAAATATAAGGGCACCATATTTTTTCTGGCAGCGGTCATCCGTAAGAACAAACTTTGCCTCCTGGTTCTGGTGCAGGTAATCCTTTGCAAGCTGAAGAAGTTCATCCCCAGTCTTTAGGAAAGCCTTAGCCCTAAATTCCTCAAGAAGCATAGGATCCGGATTGGAAAGCGTCATCCTTTTGCATGCCTCTGCAGGAAGCTTTAGGTAGCGAGAAGTAAGTTCAATCAGACGGTGTATAGCCTTAAGAACTTCCTGAATCGTGTCCGGTGCAAAGGGATTTGTCTCTATTGTCTGAACCTTTACAAAACGCTTGTCGCGGGAAGCAAACTTATACTTGTTCCGCACAACGGCATACATATTGTAGAGGAACCAGTAAGCCGGCATTATGTGGACTGCACATGGGTGACCGTAATTGGAATCCGTATCCGGCGGCGTAAGCAAACTGAAGGGATACGTTATGTTAAGCTCATTCTGGTATGAACCATTTGCTGCAAGAACAAAACTCGCAAAATAAGAATCGTACTTAAAGTCCGAACAAAGTCCCGGCCAGAAACCTCTTCCCGCAACCATCTCTCCGTCCGGTGAACGTGAATTGTGGTTGCTTCCAATTG
>JAGACC010000028.1 GCA_017614295.1 Treponema sp. | reverse complement strand
GCGGGGTGCCTTTCCTGTTTTTAGTTTTGTAATGACTTTGCCGGTGTCGTAGTTGATTAGCGAAACGTCGTTTGAGCACCAGTTGGAGACTGCCAGCATGTTTTTTTGCGGACACCATTCGATTATTTTTGACCAGACTGCGTTTGTTGGGATTGCGCGCTTGTATTCAAAGCCGGGGTAGGTGTATTCGTAGACGGTTGCGGTTGTCATCTGGGAGACAAAGAAGGCATTTTTTGAGGGGACAAAGATTCCTTCCGCAAAGCCCACTTTTTTTGCGTTAGGCGGGTTTATGCGCTTTATGATTTTCTTTTCCTTTATGCTGAATATGTCAAAGCCGTCGTCTTCCAAGAGGGGCATGACTATGTATTCTCCGTCGGGGCTAAAGACAACCTGTTTGGGCTGCCTTCCGCATTTATAGACACCGATTCTTTCCGCCTGAACACGGGGGCTTGTATCTGCATTTGCATTCATCTGTGAAAGGCCGTTTGCCAAGAGTAAAACAATAGCTAAAAATAATAATTTCTTCATGCAATAATAATAGCTCTTATTTAAGAATTTTGCTACTGATTTTTGCTTTCCAGTTCTTTGCATAAGATATATTTTGAAAATTGATTTCCGTGTTGCCTTTAGGTTGCTTTTAGGCGGAAAATGTGCTAAAGTAAAGTGATGAAAAAAGTTTTTCTTGTGCTGATTTTGGCATCTGCGTTTTTTTGCGCTTCCTGCTCATCCCAGAATGACTCTTCATCGGAATCCCGTGCAACATTAAGAAGCGAGGCTGAAGGTTTGTGTTCTTCTACAATCTGGACTTCCCAGATAGATGCTTCTGTGCTTACGGGAAAAGTATCCGGCATACAGGGGGGCTCTCCGTCTTTGCCTCAGGACACTGTTAGCCTTAATGCCGTTTTGGAAAGTATGCCGCCGGTTTATCCGTCACTTCCGGACTTTTATGAGCTGGATTTGTCCAACATGGAAGCGGATGCCCGGACCGTGCTTGATTCTTTTTGCAAGGCGCTTGTTTCCGGCAAGGATGCTGAGTCCTTCTTTGATGCGAAGAACCTTTATTCCCTTGCGATTTTCCGCTACGACTTGCGCATGGAGCTGGGGAAGAATTTTTCTTTGCAGTCCTTTGTTGCAGGGAAGCCTGGTTCTACAAAGAATGTCTATGAGTGCCCGGTGCGGTTTTCGCTAAAGAACGGCTATAGCTTTGATACGGTTGTTTATGTTCAAAAGGCAGAGGACGTGTGGAAGGTTAGCCAGATTACATTCAGGAATTCATACCAGGAATAGATAGGAGAAAGTTATGGCAGGAGAGTCTTTAGAAAACATTACCAAGCTTGAACGCGACGTTGTTATAAAAACCTTTAGCGAGCAAAAAATACCACTTACGCTTACTATGGAGCGTTCTGCAAATCACAACTATGTCTATGCTAATGAATTTTTTCCTGTAGTGCTTTCCCCTGATTCCTACAAGATTATGAGCGACGGAAGCGGGGTAATCCGAAAGTCTGTCCAAGATGCTGCAATGTTTGCCGGTATGGTCTGCCGTGTTGAATTCTATTTTAACAGGGTGGGACTCTTCTTTATGACAAAAATCATAGAGCGCAGGGAAGG
Organism: Treponema sp.; assembly: GCA_017614295.1. GTDB lineage: Bacteria > Spirochaetota > Spirochaetia > Treponematales > Treponemataceae > Treponema_D. Next base: position 3,347 of record JAGACC010000028.1, on the reverse strand, counting down.
GTATTTCTTTTCCATTCCACAGGAGATTGCAAGGATCCACGACCTTGAACCAAAGAGCCAGGAGCTTAGCTTTAAGGCAACCCTTTCTTTTGCGGCAAGGGGCAATAGCAGCGTAACTTATGAATGCATTCCTCCCTGCGAAGAATACAACCTTTTTTCCAAGCCTGTATTTTCCGACATTCCTCCAGAATTCCAGAATGCAGCCAAGAACATGCTGGGTGGCTTTATTGCAGATGCAAAGAAGAGCATGTCTCCTTCTGTTGGGAACGGCCTTCATCTTATTCCTGTTTGCCGCTACCTTGTTTCTCCCTTGGCGGTAAGAACTGCTTCTTTCCAGGGGCGGGTGGAACCAATGGACATTATCTTTGTGGACGAACAGCGCTTTGTTGCCGCTACGGGAAACACGACCAATTTGCTTGAGCTTGAAGGGGAATACGTTCTTACATTTGAATTTGACATCCGGCCGGAGCATCACCTTAAGAGGACAATAAAAGTTCCATGTACGGTGGAAAACATTTATTCTGCCGGAGAAAAAAGATGCTTTGTTTGCCGCTACCTTGCAATCAAGGCTGAAGACTCTCGCTTTATTATGGAAAAGAAAACCTACTAAACCTTTTTGGAAGCTTCAGTTTCAGAACAGGTCTATTAGTCTTCTTGCTTGCTTTCCTGAACGGCTGTTTCTTCCGCTTTCTTTTTGCGCCTGTGGCTTTTGTTTGTTCCTATGATTACCGCAAAGGGCTGCAAAAGTTCTATGTTTTCGCAGACAATCTTGATTATTACCATTAGCGGTACTGCAAGAATCATGCCTAAAAATCCCCACATCCATCCCCAGAAGGAAAGGCTTACCAGGATGATGAAGGGGGAAATGCCAAGGTCTGAACCTTCCCAGCGCGGTTCAATTATGTTGCCAAGAATCATGTTTATGCAGACAGTTGCAATTCCTATAAAGAGGACAATTCCCCATTCCGGGTAGAACTGAAGCAGTGCGAATAGAGTTGTAAGTGCGCAGGATATGATTGAACCAAAGCTTGGGATAAAATTTAGCACGAAGGAAAGAAAGCCCCAGAGAACAGGGAAGTCCATCTTTGCAAAGAAGGTTAGTGCAAAGACAAGGAGTCCTGTAAGCAGCGATATTATGAACTTGATGGAAATGTAATGGGTTACGTCGCTAATGGTGTTTTCTGCAATGGTAAGAATCTTTTTGCCAAATTCCCTGATTGGAAAAGCCGTCGTTATCTTGTCCTTCATTGCATTTATTTCCAAGAGAAGGAATATGGTAAGCAGGCCCACTACAAGGAACTGCTTTGTAAAGTCTACTATTGAACCGCTTAGGGTAAAGGCCATGTTCTGCAGGGTTGAGCGCACCTTCATTGAATTCCAGAGGTTTACGAAAAGGGATGAATCTTCCTCATAATGAATTTTGAATGTCTTGCAGAAGGTCTGGTAAATGGATGTAAAGCGCTCCTCGTATTTGGGGTAGGTGTGGAGTATTGTGCTAAGGCTGTTTGCAAGAAGGTTTCCAATAAAATAAAGTGCGAATAGGGCAAGGACTATTACTATTGTTACGCAAAGTGCCCAGGGGATGCGAAGCTTGTGCAGCTTTTTGCAGAAGGGGTAGAATACAAAGGAAAGCAATATGCTTACCGTAAGCGGAATAAAAAAAGCGTTTAAAATCTTTAGGATGGCAACCAGGGTGATGAGGGCAAAGAAGAGCAGTATAAGAAAAATTGATTTTGCAAAGTTTTGTGTCTTCATCTGCCTCTTCTCCCCTGGTGATGCGGAATGCTAGCTGTTCTGCTTGGGGCTTATCTTGTCAAAGCCACAGAATGGAACTAGTGCCGGCGGAATTGTAACTGAACCGTCTGCGTTCTGGTAGTTTTCTAGTATTGCCAGCATTGCCCTTCCTACAGCGATTGCAGTTCCATTGAGCATGTGAACGTACTTGTTCTTTCCGTCGTCGTCGCGGAATTTTACGTTAAGGCGGCGTGCCTGGTAGTCCGTGCAGTTTGAAGTAGAAGTTACTTCTCCCCAGTCGCCTTCGGGGTGTTCTTCGTCTGCGCGTCCCGGCATCCATGCTTCAAGGTCCCACTTGCGGTAGGCTGGTGCGCCAAGGTCTCCGGTACATGTGTCTACTACGCGGAATGGAATGCCAAGTCCGGTAAAGATTTCTTCTTCTATTAAGCGGAGCTGCTCGTGGATTTTGTCGCTTTCTTCCGGAAGGCTGTAAACAAACATTTCCACCTTGTCAAACTGGTGAACGCGGTAAAGTCCCTTTGAGAAGTGTCCTGCTGCTCCTGCTTCGCGGCGGAAACAGTGGCTTAGACCGCAGTAGAAAAGAGGAAGCTTTGACTTTTCAAGAATCTCGCCTGAGTGGTAGCCGCCAAGTGTGATTTCTGCGGTTGCAACAAGACATGTGCCTTCGTCCTCTATGCAGTAGACGTTGCTTTCGTTGCCGCGGGGATTGAATCCGATTCCGGAAAGAATTTCCTGCTTTGCAATATCCGGAGTGATGAATGTTGTAAAGTTGTGCTTGCGGAGTACGTTGAGTGCGTACATGATGAGGGCCTGTTCAAGGAAGACTGCCTCGTTCTTGAGGTAGTAGAACTTTTGTCCGGAAACCTTTGTTCCGCGGTCAAAGTCTATAAGTCCAAGTGACTCTCCAAGCTGAACGTGATCCTTTGGCTTAAAGTCAAACTTGCGGGGAGTTCCAACCTTCTTTACTTCCAGGTTTTCTGTGTCTACCTTTCCGATGGGAACTGCTGGGTTTGCCATGTTTGGAATTTTGCGTGCGGCTTCGTCAAGAAGAACTTCCTTTTCTTCGAGTTCCTTTTGTGCCTGGGCAATTTCGTCTTTTAGGGCTTTACCTTCTTCTATATACTTCTGTCTTGTTTCTGCGTCCAGCTTCTGCTTCATGGATGCTGCGTTTGCGTTGCGCTTCTGCTGAAGGTTCTGAAGCTTTGTGGTTAGGGCTGTGCGCTCGTCATAGAGTTTTACGACAAGGTCTGCGTCTGCCGTCATGTTGCGGTTTTTGATGTTTTCTTTTACGGCATCAAGGTTTTCTTTTATGAATCTGTAGTCTAACATATTTTCCTCTGGACTGATGATTAATGCAGATACTATACAGCAAAAATTATTTTTCTTCAAGTTAGTGGGGGAGCACCCATGGAAATCAATTTAGTGCTCCACTACCAGCAAAATCTGGCTGAAGAATCCAGCGGGTCGCCTTACAACCCAGTGCGAGGTAATAGGAATCTGACTCACTTCGTTCGCACCTCGCAAATGGATTTTCATCCCACAACGCTACGCACTTGCTATCGTTGTGTGCTTCCCGTTGCGCCCATACACCG
>JAGACC010000224.1 GCA_017614295.1 Treponema sp. | reverse complement strand
TATTCGGGGGACGGCATATTCAAGACGGTGAGGTGCAAGGATGCAAGCAGGCTGGGGCTTGTGTTCACTAATCCTTCCAGGATAATGAGCGTTAGGCTTCTTTGCAGGAAGGGAGTTTCCTGGGAGACTTTGATGAGCGAAACTCCTGGCTGGAAGTCGGATAGAATGCCAAGGTTTGCGATTACAGGCGACATAGTAAAGCTTCTTCCTTTCTTTGGGGAGATATGCATACCATTTGAATTTAAGATTCTTGAGAGCGTGGACAAGTGCCTTGAGCTTACCAGGCAGGGTGAATTTGACGCGGCTTTGGTGGACGACTATTTCCTCCAGCGGATGAATGACATAAACAATTATCCCGGGATAGAGGGGCAGGAGAACAACATTTTCTCCATACCGATTTGCTTCGGGGTTAGGGTGCATGACGGCGACAGGGATGTGTCTGCTCTTGTGGCTTCGGTTATAGACAAGACCATGTACCAGCTTCCACATTTCTATTACGGGGAGCTTATGAACGCCCAGGGAATTTACGAGAAGGTTCAGCCTGCAAGGATAAGGTTCAAGCTCCATCTCCTTAGGATAATGATTTCTGTATGCCTGGTCCTGTTTTTGCTGATTCTTGTCTACTTTGCTCTTAGGTCAAGGAAATACAGGCACAAGATTTACGAGGATGAGCTTACCGGACTTTTGAACAATGACGGTTTTCTGCATGCCGCCAACAGGTTGCTTGATCTGAATCCCGGAAAGAGGTACGTCGTCACAGAATTGAACGTCAGGAATTTTTCCATGATAAACCAGATAAATTCCAGCGACTACGGGGACAGGATGCTTGTCTGCATTGCGGAAGAGCTTTCAAATCTTAACCAGAAGAATGGGACGGTTCTGGCAAGGGGCTTTGCGGACAGTTTTTATATCATGCACGAGGCCAGCGACAATATGGCGGAGGATTCCAGGCACATGCAGCACTTGGGAAAGGCTGTGGAGGCGGCACTTAGCAGCGAGGGATATCCTGCAACGATTCTTGGGGGATGCGCCTTTAGCGGACCTGGCAACAGTTCCATCAATGCGGGGGAACTCCTTAGCAGGGCAAGCTATGCAAGGAAGACCAGCGGTTCCGGTTTCTATTCAAACTTTACGGTGTTTGACGAGCAGATACGGAAAAGGCGGGAGATTGTACTGGATATTGAGCGGTGCATAGACGAGGCTTTTGAGCGCAACGAATTCTTTGTGGTATTCCAGCCAAAGATAAGTCTTGCTGACGGGAAGGTTAAGGGTGCGGAAGCTCTTGTGCGGTGGAACAGTAGCCTTCACGGATTTGTTAACCCGTCGGTTTTTATTCCCGTATTTGAGCAGAGCGGATATGTTACCAGGCTTGACTTTTTTGTCTACCAGAAGGTCTTTGAGTACCAGCAGGAGCAGATTCAGCAGGGAAGGCCGGTTGTCCCGATTAGCGTGAACGTTTCTCGTTTGCACCAGAACCCGGAGAAATTTGTTTCTGCCTTTACGAACAAATTCAACCAGTATTCGCTTACACCTGACTGCGTGGAGCTTGAGCTTGTGGAGCGTTTTGCGGGTGCCAGCGACAAGATTCTTATTCAGCTTACGGAACTTTTGCGCGGGGCAGGGTTCAAGGTTAACATGGATGATTTTGGATCGGGAGAGTCTTCGCTCAACATGCTTTCGGAAATTCCTGTTGACGTAATAAAATTTGACCAGAGGTTCCTTAGGCAGGCGCAGACTTCAAAGGATTCCCTTATAATACTTTCGGAAACTATGAACATGGTTCGCAAGCTGGGCAAGCTTACCGTGTGCGAAGGTGTGGAGACAGAGGATCAGGTTGAGATGCTTCGCAGCATGGACTGTGACCTTGTGCAGGGATTCTTCTATTCAAAGCCTTTGAGCAAGGATGCCTTTACTGGATATGTTGCGAGGAACATTTGAATTTAAATTTTCGGAGACAGGATATTTTTTTTGAGGGGACTGAAATTCAGTTTTTGAGAGATGAAATTTATTCACACTGCTGATTTGCACCTTGGCAAAAATGTGAACGGTTTTTCCATGCTGGAGGACCAGAGGCACATTCTTTTTCAAATAGGAAAAATTATTGGCGAGCAAAAGCCGGATGCGCTTTTTATTGCCGGAGACATATATGACAAAGCCATTCCGCCGGAAGATGCTGTGCAGCTTTTTGAAGAATTCCTTGAGGACGTTAGCGGAATGGGGGTTGGCGTTTTTGCCGTAAGCGGAAACCATGATTCTGCCGTAAGGTTTTCTTTTGGCTCCAAGCTTATGAGAAAGAGCGGAATTCATTTTGCACATCCCTTTAGCGGAAGATCGGAGCCTGTGCTTCTTTCTGATGAATTTGGCGATGTGTGCGTTTACATGCTCCCTTTTGTAAAGCCTGCATCCGTAAGAAGGTATTTTCCTGACCAGGAGATTGACTCTTACGAAAAGGCCGTTGAATGCTGCGTTAAAAGCATGGGGCTTGATTCTTCAAAAAGAAATGTCCTTTTGGCTCACCAGTTCGTTACCGGTGCACAGCGTTCTGATTCCGAAGAGTTGAGCGTTGGCGGAATGGACAATGTTTCTGCGGAAATTTTTGACGGCTTTGACTATGTTGCTCTTGGCCACATCCACGGACCTCAAAATATAGGAAGGAAAACCCTGCGCTACAGCGGCACTCCCCTTAAGTATTCATTTTCCGAATGCGGACACAAAAAATCGCTCACGCTTGTTTCTTTGGCAGAGAAGGGAAATGTCTCCGTAGAAGAAATTCCTCTTAAGCCTTTGCACGACATGCGCCTTCTTAGGGGAAGCTTTGAGGAAGTCTGCGGCATGTCTAAGTCTGGGGATTTTGATTCTAACGATTATGTAGGTGTTATCCTTACAGATGAAGATGAAGTGCCAAGCGGAAGTGAAAAACTCAGGAGCTTGTATCCAAACCTGATGAGCCTTGAGTATGACAATTCAAGGACAAGGCTTAGTGTTCAGATAGAAAGTTTGGACGACGTTCGGGGTATTTCTCCGCTAGAACTTTTTGACATGCTTTACGAGCAGCAGAACGCGCGACACCTTAGCGATGTGCAGAGCAAGTATCTTTGTGCGATGATAGAACGGATCAGGGGGAATTGAATGAGACCGCTAAAAATAACCGTCTGTGGATTCGGCCCCTACTGCAAGGAATCACGCATCGACTTTTCAAAGCTTGGAAAACAGGGGCTTTATCTTATTACCGGAGACACCGGGGCAGGAAAGACTTCTCTTTTTGATGCGATAGTTTTTGCACTTTACGGAGAGCCAAGCGGCAACTACCGTACGGAGCAGATGCTGCGTTCTGTTTATGCGGATTTGGATACACCCACTTTTGTTGAGCTTGAATTTGAGTACAAGGGAAAGGTTTACAAGGTAAAGCGAAATCCAAAATATGAGCGCAGGGCAAAGAGGGGAGGGGGAACAACCGCCCAGTCTGCTGATGCCGAACTTATACGGGAAGACGGAACTGCTGTATCCGGAAGCAGCAATGTTACTGCGGCTGTAACAGACCTTCTTAAGATTGACCGCAGCCAGTTCATGCAGATAGCGATGATTGCCCAGGGGGATTTCCAAAAGCTTATCTTTTCCGATACGGCGGACAGGCAGAAAATATTGCGCAGCCTTTTTGACACAGCTTTGTACGACAAGATACAGGCGGAACTTTCCAGAGACATATCTGAAGTGAACGAAAGCTTAAGAAGATACAATGCCTCAATAGAACAGTATCTTGCGGGAATTGTTGGCGGAGGAAATGACGTTGACTTTATAAGGCAGAAGAAGGGGCTTATAAGCGAAGGTGATATAGAATTTATTGAATCCATGAATGCAAGTGATGCTGAAAGCTTACGGAATCTAAAGGAAAAAAATTCCATGCTGCAGGAAGAACTTGGCGCGCAGAATGCAAGGGTGGAAAAGGCATCTGCTTACAACAAGGCAAAGGAAGATCTTGCAGAGGCAAAAAAATATGCGGAAAGTCTGGCACTTGAACTTAGCCAGGCAGAGACACGGCTTAAGTTAGCAGAGGGCAGGGAAGGGGAAAAAGAAATTCTTGAGGCGGAAAAACTTTCGCTAGAAGCAAAGATGGATGACTATGACCGCTTGGCCCAGATGGAAGACGAGGTTGCAAAACAAAATGCTTCCGTATTGGAACTGGATGGCAGTCAGGAAAAACTTGAAAAAGAAATTGTCGCTTTAAAGGAGAGTCTTGAAGGTGACGTGGAAAAACTAAAGTCCCTCCAGGATTGCGAAAAAAACAAGCTTGAATATGAAGCTAAAGCGGAGGCTCTAAAGTCCAGGGGAAGCTTTCTTGCATCCATAAGAAAATCTCTTTCCGAAAAAGACATGTGCGAGAAGCAGCTTGCAGAAGCGCAGAAAAAATATATTGAACTTGCGGATAAAGCCCATGAACTTGAAAGCGACTACAGTCAAAAGCACAGAATCTTTCTTGACGGGCAGGCGGGTCTGTTGGCTTTGTCGCTCGAGGAAAACAAGCCATGTCCTGTTTGCGGTTCAACAAATCATCCCTCTCCGGCAAAAAAATTGGACAGCCTTCCTTCCCAGGATCAGCTTGAGGAATTGCGTGAGCAGAAGGAAGAATTTGCGGATAAGGCAAACAGCAAGAGCCTTGAATGTGCGGAAATAAAAAGCAAGGTTAGCGAAAAGACGGCATTCATAAAACAGGGGCTTGAAGAAAGTGGCTGCGGAATAGAGCTTGACGAAAATGCTTTGGAAAATCTGGATAGCCTTCTTTCCAAGATGAGGGAAGAATACAAGGAATACGACAACAATATAAAGGCGGAGCTTCCAAGAATAGCTGCAAAGAAAGAGCTCGAACTTTCCATTCCGGAGAATCAGAAAAAGCTAAATGAACAAAGCGCAAATCTTTCCGAGATAAAAACCATGCTTACGGAAAAGAGGACCGTCTGCGAGCAGAAAAAACTCCGCATAGAAGAGATGAAAACTTCTCTTGAATACAAAAGCAAGGCGGATGCAAAGGGGCGGCTTTCATTCCTTTCCGGAGAGATTGTAAAAATTAAAAGTGAAATAGAACTTAGCCGCAAGGCATACAATGAGTGTGTCCAAAAAAAATCTGAGGCTGCAGGAGCTGTGCAGAATTTGGAAAGCCAGCTTGAATCCCAGACCGAATACTCCTTGGAAGAAGAGCAGGAAAAACTTTCTCAGAAGATGCAGGAGAAAAAAGAATGCGAAGAGGCAATCGAATTCCTGAACCACAAGATTCAGGCGAACGAGGCGGCACTTGACGGTGTAAGAAAAAATTTTGCGCTTTACAGCCAGACGGAAGAAGAATACAAGTGGAAGAATTCCCTGTACGAAACGGCATGCGGAAGAATTTCCGGGAAGAGCAAGATGAAGCTGGAAACTTTTGTGCAGGCTTCTTATTTTGAACGCATCATCCGCTTTGCTTCGCTAAGGTTTATGAAGATGAGCAACGGCCAGTATGAATTTCTATGCAAGGCAGAAAACCTTTCCGATTCAAAGGGACTGGAGCTTGAAGTTAGGGACCATTGGGGAGGTTCCTGCAGGGATGCGAAGACTCTTTCCGGAGGGGAACAATTCCTTGCATCCCTTTCACTTGCGCTTGGACTTTCAGACGCCATACAGTCGTGGGCGGGAGGAATACATCTGGACTCCATGTTCATAGATGAAGGCTTTGGTTCCCTAAGCTCAGACGTGCTAAAGACCGCTGTAGACACATTGACTTCCGTTTCTTTGGGAAACAAGCTTGTAGGAATTATTTCTCACGTTGAGGAACTGCGGCAAAGGATAGACAGGCAGGTTATTGTTTCAAAGACAAAGTCCGGGGGCAGTTCCGTAAGCATAAGTGTGTGATATTCGGGTTTGCATCTTGAACCTTGGCAAATTGTTATATATAATAAAAATGGGATATAGGATTTCGAAAGGAATCTTTAAAATGGGGATATAAATGAAAGTTTCTGAAGATATTTTTTGCGTCAGCATAGAGGACAACCGCAATAAGTTGTTTGAAGGGCAGTTTTCTGTTCCTGACGGAATGCTTTACAATTCATATTTAATAGTAGATGAAAAGTGTGCAGTTCTTGATACTGCGGATGAATTTTTTTGTAGTGAATGGCTTAGCCAGATAAAAAATCAGCTTGGGGAAAGGCGACCAGATTTTCTTGTAGTCCATCATGCTGAATGCGATCATTCTGGTTCAATAGGAATGTTTTTAAAAGAATATCCGGATGCAAAAATCGTGGCTTCCGCAAAGTGCCTTTCTATTCTGGAACAGTTTTTGGGATTCAGCATTTCAGAAAAATCAATGGCCGTAAAAGAGGGAGATGTCCTGAACCTTGGAAAGAGGGAGCTCTCTTTTATTGCGGCACCGATGATCCACTGGCCGGAGGTAATGTTCAGCTTTGAAAAAGAAAGCGGAATACTTTTTTCTGCGGATGCATTCGGAAAATTTGGAAAAGGCAAAAGTGCGGATTCAGGATGGGCGGAAGAAGCAAGGCGCTATTATTTTGGCATAGTCGGAAAATACGGGCTTCCCGTTCAGAACGTACTTAAAAAAGTTTCTTCTCTTGACGTAAAAATTATATGTCCTCTGCACGGTCCAATCCTTAGCGGCAAGATTCAGGATTATGTTTCTCTTTATGCAAAGTGGTCTTCATACGAAGCAGAAAAAGAAGGTGTGCTTGTTGCCTATGCTTCCATCTATGGACACACAAAGATTGCAGCAGAGACACTTGCTTCCATGCTAAAGGAAAAAGGTGAGGAATGTTTTCTTGCTGACCTTTGCGGAGAAAGAAGCATTGCGGTGGCAAAAGCTTTTGAATATTCAAAACTTGTTATTGCATCCGTAACATATAACGGGGGAATCTTTCCTGCAGCGGAGGATTTTATACGGGACCTGGTAAGCCGTGGTTTTTGCGGTAGAAAGATTGGTCTTGTCCAGAACGGTTCATGGGGACCTCTTGCGGCAAAGGCAATGAGGGAAAAACTTTCTGTCTGCAAGGATGTTACTTTTGCGGAACAGGTTGCAACAATAAAAAGTTCTTTGAATGAACAGAGCAAAAAAGAGCTGGAGCTTCTCGCTTCTGAAATAAAGGGATAGGCATGGCAATCATAACAAATACAAAAAAAATATTTGCGGTGGCTTTCGCGTTTCTTTCTTTTGGTGCGCACGAATTATTCTGCCAGGAAAATTTTCCTCTCAAGATGGCTGTGGAATATGACAACATGCAGAACGGTCTTGAAAGCGGAAAATTTTCAAGCGACTGGTATTATGAATATTCGGTAATACAGAATGCCTTTACAAGTGGAGCTCCGGGTACAAAGGAAAAAAATACTTCTTCCCAAATTCACAGTTCATGGGTTTCTGTCTTAAAAGATTTTGAGCAGTATTGGAGCAAGAACTGTCCAATGGAAAATTATGCCCGCTATTCAGCAGCAGGTCCGCTCGTTAGGGTAGGGCAGGAGCGTCCAGGCGGAAATGTTGATTATTCAATGGCAGTTGACTGGCAACCTGGAAAAAAATTTTTATATATGAAAGAGGCTATAGAGGCTGGGCTAAAAAAATCCTATAACTCGTCATGGAGGGATGTTCCCGAGCGCTGGCCTTCAAGTTCAATTTATTCATCAGAAGAAAACTATGGTAATGCAAAATCATCTGGAGTATTATTAGCGCTTTTTGGAAACGGAGCAAGGGTAGCTTCTTACTGCTATGAATCCGGAAGAAGTCTTTATTATGTTTCTTATGACATTGTGGATGCAAGAGGCAACATTCTTTTTAGCGGAAAACCACAGAGAATCGGCAAGAACAGCAAATATGTTTTTTACGATGTTCCGGAGAATGTAGCTGCCATGGTGAATCAAGGTAAGACTTCTGTTTCTGTTTCTGACCTGCGACTTCATTTTGGGGAGTGCAATTCATTGGTTCAAGATTCAAGCGTGAACAATATGCAGTCTGTTTCTATTGTTCCTCCAAAATCCTTAACACGAGGAAGGCAGGATGATGCTCTTATGGAATCCCGCGGTAAGTTTTTTTCAAACAACAAGGTTCTTGTTTCTGCAATTTACAATTCAGACTCTTATACAATAGAAAAAGAATTTGCAAAATATCTTGTCCGCATAAGGGGCGGTATATTTACGATGGGATCAAATAAATTTTCTGACAATGAATTTCCATCCCATCAGGTTAAGGTAAATTCATTTGAGATTATGTCCATCGAAGTTCCCCAGTGGCTTTATGAAGCTGTTACCGGAGAGAATCCAAGCTTGCAGAGGGGCAGCGGTTATCCGGCAGAAAGAATCAGTTGGTATAAGGCCGTAAAATTCTGCAACATGCTTAGCGAACTTGCTGGTCTTGAACCTTGCTATTCCGGTTTGAATTCTGACTCTCTTGGAGGAACAGGAAATGTTACCGTAAACCTTGAAGCAAATGGTTACCGCCTTCCAACAGAAGCTGAATGGGAATATGCTGCCAGGGCAGGGGACGAAGGTGTTCTTTATTCCGGTGGCAACAATATAGAGCGCATAGCTGTAGCAAATGCTTCAAGGAACAGAATCTCTACGCAGAAGGCGGCGTCTCTTGCTCCTAATGCATGGGGCATTTATGACATGAGCGGAAACGTATGGGAATGGTGCTCCGATATTTATGGTGAATACAAGGCCGGTTTTGCCGATAATCCAAAGGGAAGCAGTTTTGGCTCCGGGTATGTCCTGAAGGGTGGCTGCTGGGCAAATACCATGTCAAGAAAAACAGGTAATGTTGACGAATGCCGCATCACCTACAGACGGCCGGAAAACGGAAGCGATACGGCTTTTTCAATCTTCAGCAAAGATCCGAATGATCTGGGAAATGACAGCATTGGATTCAGGGTTTGCCGTTCGGTGAGATGAGAATCAGTTTATCCGCTATGAATGTTATTTTGAAAAAGGAGAACAAAAATGGATTTAAAAAGAAAATTGCCGGTTGGCATTCAGGACTTTGAGAAGCTCCGGGAAGAAGGATATCTGTATGTTGACAAAACGGATATCATCTACAATTTGGTTCACAGCGGAAGTTCATATTTTTTTGCCAGACCCCGCTGCTTTGGAAAGACTCTTTTGCTTTCTGTAATAGAGGCATATTTTAAGGGCCGCAAGGATTTGTTCGAAGGGCTTAAGATAGAAAAGCTTGAAGAGGAGTGGCAGGAATATACGGTTCTTAAGATAGATTTTTCTACAGACGTCTATTCTTCTGAAGGAACACTTGAGGTTACCATCAATACATTCTTGGCGGAACAGGAACAGCGCTATGGAAAGCACGAAGAAAGGACAACGTATGCAAAGCGTTTTGAATATATAATCCAGCGTGCCTACGAGACAAGCGGAAAACCTGTTGTTGTTCTTATTGATGATTATGACAAGCCAATCCTTGACGCAATGTTCAGTCCGGAAGAAAGCCATAACCGCGAAGTGCTCAGGAATTTTTACAGCGCTCTTAACGGCAATGATTACTATTTAAAATTTGTTTTTGTAACCGGCATCTCAAAGTTTGCAAGCGTAAATGTATTCAATGGGGCAAACAAGCAGAAGGATATTTCACTGTATTCCAATTTTAATTCGCTGTGTGCATTTACCCAGTCTGAACTTGAGTCAACCTTTGGAGATGAATTGAATGAGCTTGCAAAGGCAAATAACTTGGCTTATGAATCCTTCTTGAAAATTTTCGAAAAGAAATATTCAGGCTATTGTTTCTGCAAAAATGGAGAAAAACTTTATAACCCATTCAGTGTTCTTAATGCGCTTTCATCTTTGGACATGCTTTCCTTCTGGTTCCAGACGGGAGTTCCTTCAATGCTGATAAAAATTCTTCAGAATTCAAAATTTGATTTCTTTGGAATTCTTGAAGGAATTTGTGTTGACGCAGACACGATCATGGATTATAAGTGGACGGAAGACGATTTGGTTTCCGTAATTTTCCAGAGCGGTTATCTTACCATAAGGGCTTATGATTCGGAAAATAATTTGTTCGAGCTTGGCCTGCCAAATGGGGAAGTCCGAGACGGATTCTTGAAGAACCTTTTGCCTTATTACACGAGTGTTGGAACAACCAGCAAATACGGTTCTGAAATTGCATTGATAAAAGCCAGCCTGCTTAACGGAGACGTGTCAGGATTTGTTGCCCGCTTTAGGGAATCAGTAAAGAATGTTCAGCTTATTCAGAAGAAAAAGGAAGACGCAGAAACTGTTTATCTGATTGCATTCCATTCTCTGCTCATGCTTACCGGATTTGTGTTCTACAGCGGTTCAGCTTTGGCCGGTACGCATAACGATATTGTTGTGGAAACAGGAAAGCACAGCTACATTTTTGAGATAAAAATGGACAAGGGAATTGCCCTGGAAGACGTTGAAGCCGATGCCTTTGCAAGAATTGAAGAGAAAAAATTTGCGGCAAAATATTCGGGCACGGACTGCTCTGTTCACAAAGTCGTAATTGTCTTTAGTTCCTCAAAGAATGAGCTTATCGGATGGAAGGAAAACAACGGTTCCGCCACTATGCAAAAAGAAATCAATTAAAATCAGCAAAGCCGCCTTTGTGACGGTGTAAGCTGGAAATGTTTCGGAGACAAATAAAAAAGGCTGCCTAGGAAAATCCATTGGCAACCTTTCTACTGAGCTATTGCAGATTCGAACTGCAGACCCACGCCTTAAAAGGGCGTTGCTCTACCGACTGAGCTAATAGCCCATCCTTCATTAAAGAAGTAAACTAATATTACTAAAAAAACAATTTTTTGTCAATAACTTTTATTTAAAATTTAAAAATTGTCGGATTTGTTAGGCAAGAAGGGTTGTTTTTACCATATTGGAGAATTTTTTTCAAAAACTGCCGATAATGAAAGGGAACGCGCAAAAAATGAAGTTCAAGGAAATTGTATCCTCCCTAAAAGTTATTTTGAGCTGGGTACAGAAAATTATTAGGCATGACTATGAGTTTTTGGAAGAGATTTGCTTTTATTTTTATATGCACAAGCATATTTTTACAAACAGTTAACGCAAAGGAATTGACGGCAGATTTGGGACTAAGCACGCTGGATGCTTTTTCTCCTGACGGGGACGGAACAAACGATAATCTTGTGATAACCTTATTTTATAACGGCAGCTCTTCCAAAGTATCATCATGGCAGCTGACAATCATTGACCAGCGTGGTTTTACCATAAAAACTTTTTCCGGAAAGAACCAAAAGCTTCCCAAGAGGATTGTCTGGAACGGCTCAACGGACACAGGCTCAGAAATATATTCGCTTAACGATCATGCCATAATATTGAGGATAGTTCCTTCCGCAAAAGACGAAAAAGAGAGCGGACAAAAAAAAGTTGTTACCTCAATGAATTTTACAAGCGGCATTCTTTTGGAAACCGTCGAAAAAGACAAGAGGTGGCGCTTTGCAGTAAACTCGTTACAGTTTGCTTCCGGCAGACCAGAATTAAAAACAGGAACAGAGGATCAGATTCTGTTCAACAATTATATCCTCGATGTAATTGCCGCAAAACTTAGTGAATATCCAGATACAGCTGTAACCATAACCGCATTCGAAAATAATTTTGAGAACACAACTGAATCCAACATAGACACGGCCTTGCCGCTAACACAAGGCCGTGCAGAAATAATACTGGAAGTGTTGGTAAGAAAAGGAATAGACCGCTCACGGATGAATGCAGTTGGAAGGGGAGGGGCAAACGAACTTTCTTCTCCAACAGATGAAAGCAACAGTTGGAAAAACTGCCGCATAGAATTTGACATGGAAAAATAAAATTTTCAAATAAAAAACATAGACTAAATTTTATTTTACATGCTATAATAACGCATGTTAATCAAAATTTCATTATTAGTTATTTTCTTTACTGCCTTCATTATTGTTGGTCTTAAATGCCAGAAAGCCAGCAAAAATGTAAGCGGTTATGTTCTGGGGGGACGTGCAGTAGGTCCGTGGCTTACAGCTTTTGCTTACGGTACGTCGTATTTTTCTGCGGTAATCTTTGTTGGTTACGCAGGTCAATTTGGCTGGAACTTTGGAGTCGCGTCAACATGGATTGGACTTGGAAATGCGTTTATCGGCTCCCTTTTAGCCTGGGTTATTTTGGGTAGGCGAACCAGAATAATGACACAGCATTTGGGTTCTAAAACAATGCCTGAATATTTTGGCCAGCGCTTTGAATCCAACACAATGAAAATTATATCATCTACGATTACATTCATCTTTATGATTCCGTATACGTCTTCTTTGTTCAACGGCTTGTCACGCTTGTTCCGCATGGCATTCAATATAGATTATTCCGTATGCGTTATCGTAATGGCTGTCCTAACCGCAATATATGTAATTGCCGGTGGATATATGGCAACTGCAATAAACGATTTTATTCAGGGAATAATTATGCTTGCCGGTATAGTTGCTGTAATACTTGCTGTTCTTTCCAAGAACGGAGGCTTTATGGCTTCTCTGCAGGAGATGAGTAAAATTGAATCACCGGTAATGAATGGAGCATACGTTTCTTTCTTTGGCCCGGATCCGCTTTATCTGCTTGTCGTAATCTTGCTTACTTCCCTTGGAACATGGGGACTTCCTCAGATGGTTGGAAAATTCTACGCAATAAAAAATGAGGATTCAATCAAAATAGGAACTGTAATATCCACTGCATTTGCAGTTGTTGTTGCTGGCGGATGCTACTTCTTGGGAGGATTCGGACGACTCTTTACAACAGCAGCAGATGTAAAGGCAAACGGTTTTGACTCAATCGTTCCAACAATGCTTTCCGGTTTGAGCGATATATTAATCGCAATAGTTTTGATTCTTGTTCTCTCTGCATCAATGTCTACTCTTTCTTCCCTGGTTTTAACATCAAGCTCAACACTTACCTTGGACTTCATAAATTCATTAAAGAAGAAAAAGCTTTCAGAAAAACAGAAGCTTGTCATGATGCGCGTCTTTGTTGCAACATTCATAGTTATTTCCGCTTTGATTGCTATCGTTCAGGCAAAGTCAAAGGTAACATTCATTGCACAGCTAATGGGAATCTCTTGGGGAGCCCTCTCCGGTGCATTCTTAGCTCCTTTCTTATACGGTCTTTATTGGAAAAAAACAACAAAGGCTGCCGTATTTGCATCTTTCTGCTGCGGCACCATTGTAGAAATTTTCCAGCTGATAATATCTCTTGGATATATAAAGCC
This sequence comes from Treponema sp., assembly GCA_017614295.1. GTDB lineage: Bacteria > Spirochaetota > Spirochaetia > Treponematales > Treponemataceae > Treponema_D. Next base: position 364 of record JAGACC010000224.1, on the reverse strand, counting down.
GTGTGGAGCCTTCCTTTCATTCATATTCAAGAATTCTCTTTATTCAGGTGTGTTCTGTATGCTTTGCGGACTTGTCATTGTTCCGATTATAAGTTTGTTAACCCAAACTACAAAACCAAAAGAAACAGAATCAATGTTCTCCTGCTACGATAGAAAGGTTATGGTTGCAGCAAGGGAAATCCTTACAGAAAAAGAAGACTAAGCAACAAGCCTTCTTTACGAATAAATATTTTGAACATCAGGAATCTTGAAATTTTCAGTTTTCCTGATGTTTTTTTATGCTAAAATATCGCAAGATATAACATAGATTCTGTCTACCTAAAAGTTGCCATATTCGCATTCACTTTTTTTCTACAATATTTAT
>JAGACC010000027.1 GCA_017614295.1 Treponema sp. | reverse complement strand
TTTGTTTTTTTCATATTAATTTTCTCCGCTTGAATTTTTACCTTTTATTTTTTTTGCAAAGTGCTTAACAAGAAATTCCGCCGTCAGCGCAGAAAGGGTTCCAAAGATTGCACCGCAGACAACATCCGTGGGGTAGTGGACACCTACATATATCCTGCTTAGCGAAATTAAAAATGCAAGCACAAGAACAGGTATTCCTATTTTCTTGGGAAGGTTCCTGAAGACAACAACCGCAACTGCAAATGAACAAGCCGAATGCCCGGAAGGAAAAGATGAATCCCTTAGCGGAGGAACAAGAGCCTGCAACTGACTGATTGCATCGTAAGGCCTAACCCTTCCAACAAGATTTTTTATGATAAGGTTGTTAACAATATGTATTATCCCAATAGAAGTAAGGCACATAAGCCCGGTCTTCCGCGTCTTGGGTATGCAAAAAAGCAAAAGCGTAAGGGCAATCCAAAAAAATCCCATGTCGCCCAGCTTCGTAATAAAAACAACAATCCCGTTAAGCCAGCCCTGCCTTATATGCTCCTGAACAAAAAGAAGTGCGCTTTCTTCCACGACAATCTCCCTAGAAGCTATTCTAAATCAATTTATTTCAATTTTCAACTGCATAATTTTTTTTCATGGAAATCGATTTTTTGCTCCGCTACCAGAAAAATCTGGCTCGGTTAAGCTGGTGATTTTACTTTGCAAAAGCGATTATGTAGTCGCGCAATTTTGTTTCTGTTTTGTAGCGGATTTTTTTTTATTGTGCGGTAATGGGTTTTGCAAAGTCGTAAAATTCTTTCCATTTTTCTTGGCTTTCGAATTGAGTTTCTTTTACAAAGCAAGGGGTTCTGTTTGTAAGGTAGAGGTAAGGGGCGTTTTTGTAAAAGTAGGCTGAATGAATGTTTTGTACTTCAAACTGCTCTTCTGAATCTTCGTTCTTTAAGGTGATTTTGTTTTCTAAAATTTAATGCCAGTATAGCATATTTTATTTTGAATATAAGTATAGAAAAGGCTATCTTGAAAAAGTGCGTCCAATTCATTATTATGGTGAATTATGAAAGCGATTATTACAGTAGTTGGCGGAGACAGAATGGGTATTATTGCAAAAGTTTCCGCATACCTTGCAAAACATTCTATAAACATTGACGATATTACTCAGACCGTTCTTAGCGGTAATTTTGTGATGATGATGATTGTTGATTTTTCTTCCGCAGACCTTGCGATTGACCAGGTTCGTGCCGAGCTTACGGAGGAAGGTCACTCTCTTGGCGTAGAAGTTAACGTTATGAACGAGAAGGTATTCTCTGAGATGCATCGCATCTAAATGAATCGCCTTTAAATTAAGTGAATTTAGTTCTGGGTTAAAGTCGGGAACTTGCTTCTGATGTCGGCGGAAAGGGGTTTTGCTATGTATTCCTTTTCCAGTCTTAGGAATGCGTCCCGGCTTATGTTTTTTGCACCGTAGCGGGCTATGTTGTCCGTGTAGACTTGGCTGTCTATTAGCATTCCACCGCAGGCAAAAAATGCTCTTGCAAAAAGGACGAATGCGCTCTTTGCGCTGTCACTTTCTTTGGTGAACATGCTTTCTCCGCAGAAGATGCTTCCAAAAAGTTCACCGTAAAATCCTCCGACAAGTTCTCCATTGTGCCAGACTTCTACGCTGTGTGCAAATCCCGCCTTGTGCAGTCCGCAGTAGGCTCTAATCATTTTGGGTCCAATCCATGTTCCGTTCTGACCTTGCCTTTTTGCATCCCTGCAAGATTCCATTACCTGTTTGAAGCATTTGTCCATGGTGTAGGTGTATGGGGTGTGCTTTAGGAAGCGGTCTATGCTTTTGGGTACGTGAAAGTCTTCCGGTTTTATGCAGAACCTTGGGTCGGGGTTGTACCAAACTACCGGTTCTCCTCCAGCTTCGTCAAACCAGGGGAAAACTCCCTGAATGTAGGCTGAGTAGAGCAAGTGCAGTGGCAGCGTTTCCGTAACAGCACAAACACCGTTTCTGTCCTGTGGCTTTTGGAATAAAAGTGGCTCTTCGTACCATATCTTGTCCGGGTCTAGCGTCTGTAGGTTTATGCATCCGTCTTTGTCTACGGGGATATGCTCTTCTTGGCTGTGCTCTGTAAAAGTTGCTGGCTCTGTTCCTTGCTCTTCCATTTGGGATATAAATCTATCACAATTTTTTGGGAATTACTATGGGGGGCTACTTGTATTCTTTCTTTGCTAAGGGCTTGAGGTAGTTCCTTTTTAGGTCACGGATATTTCCGAAGAAATTCATCTCGGATTTAGAAAAAAGATTGTTCTCCAATTTAAGCTGAATAAGTGTCATTGTGCATAAAAAATCTGCTGCTTGGAACAATTTGTAGTCAAAAGACATTACTTTTTTAAAGATCGGATTTGGTAGCAAAGCATTAAAAACCGATGAAAGTATTTTACTTACTTCTACTTGCCCATTGTCGTAGTAAATCTTTACATCGTTGAACTGCAAAAATTCTTCATAGTGTTCGCGTATAAAATTTGATATTTGTTTTGAAAGCTTTCCAACTATTTCAATAGCGTCATTAATGTGTTTTTTCTCTACGTAAAAGCTTTTGTACTGGATATTTACATGTCTGATAAATGCTATCATCTTGTTGAATATTTTACGGCGTTCGATTATGTCCATGTTTTTGTAAATCTCTTCCTTTCGGATGATAGGCCCTGTGTGAATGCAAAGATTATCAAGGTTTAGATTGGACAGTTCCTTGTTTAAATGGGAGATTTCATTTGTTATATCTACTTCTTGGTTGTGAAAAATCATTGTTATTATGTAATATGGTGAATGAGGGCTGTATTCTCCAAAGTCACCTGATTCATCTATGAAAATGCTCAATTCTTTCATCTAATGATTGGCCTCTGACAATAAAAAAAGGCGAGGAACTTCCCCGCCATGAGATGGACCTGGGTCTTTCGACCAGCCCTTAAGTTCAGTATAGTGAAATTTAAAGCTTTGTCAATGTTTTTTGTATTTTGACACGCTTGCAATTTTGCTGTATTCTTTTTGAATGGAATGCATATCTTTTAATGATGTTTCTTTTACATATCCCATGGTGGAAGGCGATTTGGATGCGGATGGGAAGCAGATAGTGCCTAAGCCTGTGTTTTATCATTTTTCGGCGGAGCTGCCGGGCGGGTTTACGAGTCTTGTGGGGCCTAACGGTTCGGGGAAGTCTACTTTTCTTTTGCTGGCTTCCGGTCGGCTTTTGCCCCAGGAGGGGAAGTGCCTTTTGTTTGGTAAGGACGTGGCTTTGCTTCCTGAGGAGCAGAAGAATCTTGTTGCTTCTGTGATTTACCAGAACATGGAATTTGAAAGCAAGGAAAAGGTTTGTTCTCTTTTGGATACTGTTTTTAAGAGCGGTAATTATAAAGGTAAGGCTTGCGGAATTCATTCGGATGATTTGCTTAAGGAAGTTATTGAGCAGTTTGAGCTTGCTTCCGTTCTTGACCACGGTCTTATGGAACTTAGCAAGGGTGAGATTCAGCGGGTGCTTTTGGCTTTTAGCATGCTTTACGGTAGCGCTTCTATTTTTATGGACGAGCCGCTTTTTGCCCTTGAGCAGAGGCAGAAGGAAAGTGCCCTTGCTTACATGAGGGATTTTTCTAAGAAGACGGGAACTGCTGTTTTTATTTCTATGCACGAGCTTGAACTTAGCAGGAAGTATGCGGAGAAGGTGATGCTTTTTTATCCCGACCGCAATATAGATTTTGGTACTCCGGAAGAGGTTCTTACCAATGAGGATTTGGAGAAGGCTTATGGGGTTCCGGCTTCTATGCTTAAGCATTCGGAGGATATGACACGCGAGGAGCTTATGCAGACTTCTGAGGCTGTTCTTCAGGTACAGAAAACCGTGCAGTGACCGGTCATCCCGAATCTTTTTTTGAATCTATATTTCTTTTTTGTACAGACCCTGAATCTGGTTCATGGTGACGGGTGGGGCTTGCTAGTCTTCAAAGTCGTCCTGGATGTAAATCATT
>JAGACC010000223.1 GCA_017614295.1 Treponema sp. | reverse complement strand
GATAAAAATGGTGAATATATTGAGACTGGAATTAAATTTGATGATGGAGATTTTGTAACGAAATATAAAAAGGTTGTCAAATATAAATATTGGAAAAATGGACAAATTAAAAGCAAAAAAGTATATAATTTGGGAAGACAGAAAGAATTTATAAAAAAATAAGCTCTGGGGCGTTTTTTGGCTCGTATTCAAAAACTTTTTGGATGACGCCAGATGCTGTTTTTAGGGGAAACTGTATTTTGCTTGCCCAGAATTTAAAGTCTTTGGCAGGCACTGCTTTTTCATCTGCGGAATAAAGCGGGTCGCCTTCTATTGGAAAGCCAAGCCATGCAAGGTGGCATCTTACCTGGTGTCTGTAGCCCTTTGTTAGAATGCAGTCGGCGGTGAAGGTGTTGTTTTCCTTTTGTTTTAGGGTAATATCCGTTGAGTACCATGCGGGAGATGCTTTTTTTTGCGCAGCTTTTCCAGATTCGCTTGTTACGGGTCTTACTTCCCTATTTTTTATGCCGTAGGGGCGGAACATGGATTTTGCAAGGACGCTTATGCTTTTGGATGATTCTATGCTTTCCATGCAGAGCGGGCTTTTGGGGTATCCTTCTTGTATTCCTTTTAGGGGACTGCATATTGCCTTGTATGACTTTATGAATTTTCCCTCTTCCTGAATCTTTGCCATGTAGTCGTAAAAATCTTGGGATGAAGCTATAAGCAAAAGTCCCTCGGTATCCGTGTCTATGCGGTGGATTAAACCGTGCTCACATTCTTTCTTACCCTTTACGAGGTTTAGTTCTGGAAAGCGGGATGCAGCCTGCGTGTATGCGGAAGGATCGCCTTCGTAAAGAGGTGCGCTTGCTGTGCCGCGGGGTTTTATTATTACTGCAAAAGGCTCTTCCTCTGTTGGGGTGTGAAGAAATTCAATGTCCATTTGGCTACCTGTCTTTGGGAAGTACTGTCTTTGGGAATTTTTTGTGCAGAACCTTCATTACGTCCTTGAAGCGCTCTGGGGTTTTTGTGCGGAAAACAGACAGTTCCCCTGCTTTGTTTCCGGGAAGCTCTATCTTTAGCATACGGGCGTTAAGCATGAGACTTGCATTTGGAAAAAGTTTGTCCGGTTTTGAATATATTTTGTCTCCAAGTACCGGGCAGTTTAGGTATTTCATGTGAACCCTTATCTGGTGGGTTCTTCCGGTTGCAATGCGGAGCCTCATGAGTGTGTATTCACCGTAGCAGGCAATTGCACTGTAATAGGTCTTTGCAAATTTTCCCTCTGTCTGCAAATCCACTGCGCGGAACCTTTTGCGGTTCTTTGGATCCCTTATCATGTTGGTTTTTACAACTCCGTGCTGGTGCTGCGGTCTTCCTGTGCAAATGGCAATGTATTCCTTTACGATTTTTTTGTGGTTCTGGAATTGCGACTGTAGCCATTCCTCGCTTTGACGGTTCTTTGCGGTGATTATGATGCCGGATGTGTCTTTGTCCAGCCTGTGCACTATGCCGGGTCTTCTGCGCTCCAAAATTTCGCTAGCCTTTCCTTCTTTTAGCTGGGGGATTTTTTCTCTGCCCCAGTGGAATAAAAGCGCGTTTACAAGGGTTCCGTTCCAGTTGCCGCATGCGGGATGAGTTACCATTCCCTGTTTTTTGTTGACCACACAAACGTTCTGGTCTTCGTAAATTATTTCCAGGGGAATGTCTTCCGGTTCTATGTCGTCTGGTATGTTTTCTTCCCAGTCAATGTCTATCTGGTCTCCCGCTTTTACCTTGAAGGAAATTTTCTGCTTCTTTCCGTTTACAAGAATGTTTGTGACTCCGCTTTTTAGTTTGCTGCGGTTCATGCCGTTTGGCAGAGATGCGATGTATTTATCCAAACGTTCGGTTTTTGTATATGTCTCCGGAACTTTTGCGCTAAAAAAAGGCATTATTCCCCCTGCCCGCTTTTGGGCTTATCCGTTGCCTGGCTTTCGGATTTTTCTTTTTGGGCTTTGCTGTTTCCCTGACGCATAAGGTTTCCCGCTTCTTCCGGCGTTATTGGAGTAACCGTAGGCTGTTCAGTGGATTCCCGAATCTTCTTTAGTCTGCGTTGGGCATTCTTTTCTTTTATGAATGTTATCAAAAAGTCCGTAAGTCCTATTGCACAGCTTGCGGCAGCTGTGTAGCCCATAATCATCTTTATTTGCCTTTCGTCATAGTTCTTTGAGCTGTCGAATGGGTTTGGAAAGGAAACGCTTTCTCCTTTTATGTATTGGTATGTTCCGTATGTTAGGATAACACCGAGTGTGGTAAAGGGAACAGAACCAAGCGTTATTATCTCTGCACGGCGAACCTTCTTGGACCAGTTTGGAAATTCATCCGGTGAATAAGGCTCTGCTTCTTCGCTTTCCGATGATGATTTGCCCGATGTGTCTGCAAAGGCTGCTTTTGGAGATAGCAAAAGCGTAGAGGAAATTGCTATTGATAAAACAAAAAGTAAAATTCTTCTTAATGCCATATTGCGACTGTTTAATTCCCATCGTTGGGTTTATTGTATTCACGCTCTCCAAAAAGGGCTGTTCCTATTCTTACCATGGTGCTGCCCTCCTCTATTGCGATTTTATAGTCTCCGCTCATTCCCATGCTCAATTCTTTTATGGGCAGGTTTGGAAAGCTTTTGTTGATTTTTTCCCTTAGTTCACGCAAAGAAGAAAATGATTTTCTTACAATTTTTTCGTCGTCGGTAAAAGGTGCCATGGTCATAAGTCCGCTTGCCCTTATGTGGGGGTACAAACCAGACGATAGGTTTTGCAGAGAAGCCATAAGTTCATCTTCGCCTTTGTAGCCGGATTTTGAATCTTCACCTGTATGGATTTCCAAAAACACGTCTATTGTCTTTTCCAGCTTTGACGCATGCTTTTCTATTTCTTTTAAGAGCTCTTCCCTGTCTACAGATTGAATGCAGGATGCTATTTCTACGGATTTTTTTACCTTGTTAAGCTGTAGGCTGCCTATTATGTGAAGCTGAGCCTTTCCCGGCCGCATTGAATTTATCTCTGTGAACTTTGAAAATGCCTCTTGAACACGGTTTTCGCCAAAGAGAAAATGTCCTGCGTCCATTGCCGCAAGCACTGATTCTACAGGATGGAATTTGCTTACTGCACAAAGTGTTACGCTGCCGCCTTCCCTGCCAGAAGCTTTTTCTGCGTTTGCAATGTCAAGTCTTATCTTATTGAAATTATCTTTTATCTGCTCTGCTGTCATTTTTCCGCCTCTTATGGATTATACAGAATTTCAAAATCTCCTTCAATCAGTTTGCATTAAGTGTGCATTGCCGTGTAAAGGGTATCCGTAAGTGTTGCAAACTGGGCCACCGTTAGGTTTTCTGCTCTCTCGGACGGAGGTATGCCTGCCTTTGCAAAGAAATCTACCGGGGAAATTTCTTTTGGAAGCAGGGGCTTTATGTTGTTCTGGATTGTCTTTCTGCGGCTTAAAAAAAGCGTGTGCACGAGTTTTACAAAGAGTTCCGGGGACTTGCATTCAACAGGGGAAGCCTTCTTTTCCAGAAGGACTGCTTTGGAAGAAACCCTTGGCTGCGGCCAGAAATTGCCTGGTGCAAGTTCTATGGATGGCTTTACGTCGTAAGCAAACTGGCATAGTACGCTGAAGGATGAATAGTCTTCGCTTGAAGGCTTTGCGCATATCCTGTCTGCAACTTCTTTTTGAACGGTAAAGACGCAGCGTTCAAAGGGGCATGATTTTTCTATTGTTCCTGCTATAAATGTGGCTGCTATGTTGTAAGGAAGGTTTCCTGCGAGTTTTATTGGTGAGTTTGCCTTTTTGTATTCCCCCAGCCAGTTTTTAAGGACATCACCTTCTACTATGCTTAGCTTTCCAGAGCTTTCTTCGTCAGAGAATATTCCGTGGAGCAGCTGAATGAAGCCCTTGTCTATTTCAAAAGCCTTTACTTTTGCTCCGGAATTTAGGAATTCGGCAGTCATGCAACCCAATCCAGGTCCTACTTCCCAGACTTCCTCATCCTTTGAAATTTGCAGGAGAGAGGCTATTTTTTGCCGTGCGTTTGGGTTCAGCATAAAATTCTGTCCGAATTTCTTCTGCATGGAAAAACCGTGCTCTTCCAGAATCTTTTTTAGTTCGGCAGGTGAATTATAGTCGGGGCAGTTCATATTCTTTCCTTTATTTTAGTTGAATGGGCGGTATGCGGGCAAATATCCTTACAAGAAAAACAATTGCTCTGTACACCATGTTCAGTATACAGCCAAAGGGGGGACAAAGAAAAGGCATTAAAAGGCATATTGCTATGCAAAATAGTGCCAGCGAAAGAAAAATGCTTATCAAAGGACATACTGCTACGCTGGAAATGATTCCTATTGGCGTTATGGTTCCAAAAAAAGCGGCGGTTACCGGAGTTGTAGCGGCTTGGGCTCCTATTGAAGCGCAAAGTGGGCTGCTTAAAGCGGGAGGAATCCTTCGTGTAAAGAATTTTTCTATTAGCGGAGTTATTGCCATGATTCCTGCCAGTGCTGAATATGAAAGCATAAAGGCTACAGACTTAGCGTCGTCCGGGATGATTACAATGTGAATCAAAAAAACTGCGCTAAGTATTTCCGATGATTTTATCTTCTTGCAGTAGAATGAATTGGCAAAAAGAATAAAACTTGAACAAAGAAGCGCCCTTAGCAAAGACGGAGAAAGTCCCGCAAACCAAGAAAATGTTATTATGGCTGCCATGCGTATGAAAAAGCTTGCCCTTTTGCCAAAAATCCTCTTGCCAAGGCTTCCCGACAGTCCGGAGAAAAAAGACAGGTGCATTCCGCTTAGTGCAAGAACATGGGATAGTCCTGCGAGCGAAAAATCGTTGCAAAGACCGCTTTCCGTGTATTCCCGCGAGCCTGAGAGCAAAGAAAGTATTAGTCCGCCCGCATTACCCCAGCTGAACAGCATCCTCTTAAAAACAAGCCTGCACTTTGCCCTAAAATGAGCTATCTTTCCAAAAAAAGTTTTGTCTGCTTCCTTGTATTCAAGGGAATGAACTGTAAAAGCATTTGCCTTGGGGTTCCATTTGCCCTTACAGGATATGTTTTCTCCCTGCTCTATTAGGACAGACTTTCCTTCCAGGGAATATAGCTTTCCTGGATAGAGGGATTCCACGGTTTTTGAAGGAATTAGAATGCTTACCTTTCCGCTGGATTGAAAGCTTTCTTCAATGCTTGCGCCTGATTTGCTTGAGCTTTTTGATGACTTACAGGAAACAACATTAAGCTTTGCGCTGTAGTATTTTCCGGATGAGTTTTTGCAGGGGTTTGTACAGATTTTTCCGCTAAGGAATTGCACTTCCTGCAGGGGGATTACGCTCTTGTATGGGGAGCGCTCTTTTAAGATGCCAGTGCCGCAGTATGCAAGAATTGCGCAGACTAACGCAGACAGCAAAAAGGGCCTTGGCTCAGAAAAGAATTCTATGAATTTTACCACTTAAGTTTTGTTAGGGCGGTTTTTGCAGCCTTTACAATGGACTCCGGATAATTCAAGTATGTAACGTACAGGAGGCCGTCAAAGGCTGTTTTGTCGCCCAAACCTCCCAATGCATTTATTACGGAAAGCACGACGGCTTGAGACGGGGCACGGTTTTGTTCCATACCCTTGTTCAGAAATTCAAGATAGGACGAAAGTACTTTTCCTGTTTTGTCAGAAGCGATCGAGGCTATGTTTTGGATTGCGGTGGCAAACTGCTCGTCGCTGATAATCTGGGATTCGTATGCTGAGCGAATCTGCGGGAATATCTCTGTTGCGAGTTTTGCTGCCCTGGTCCATTTTTGGTCTGACGCAATCTGAAGGCTGGTCAGCTGCAAAAGGATAAGCTTTGCGTTTTTCTCTTTTGTTTCTCCTATACTATATATAGACTCTGAAAGTGCGTTTTCTGCCAATTCTCCGCAAATTTTTTTTGGAATTTTTTCTCCGTCGTCAGAAAGTTCCTTTACGGTAGACAGAATGCTGTTCTTTTTTTCCGTGTCAACGTTTGCAAATACGGTTAGGATTTCATTTTCGCATTTTTTTGCAAGCGGTGAATAAGCGTCCCTTAGTTCCTTTTTGTTGTTTGGCCAAACATCCATTATGTCTGCAAGGAAGAGGCTTGTGAAGGAATTGCTGTCCCCTATTTCCTTTAGTAGCATTATAGCCTTTATGGTAAGGTCGTCTATGGGTTCCTTCCTGTGGATTTTGTCGGAAACAAAGCTGTTCAGAAGGTTTACGCTCTTTTGGGATGAGATTTTTTTAATCTTGTCCAGAACGGCTATGCGGATTTCTCCGTCGTCAAAGCTGATGAATATTTGGCTTAGGTCTTGTGCTGCCTTGTCTTTTTGTTCCTGGCTGGCATTTTCCGTGTTAAGGCAGGAAACGGCGGTTTTTACCAAAAGCCTAAAGTCTGAGTCTTCTGCAAGTGAATCTTTTTCTTTTGCCGCAAAGTCAAGGGCCCTAAGGCATATTGAAATGTCTCCGTTCAATGAAGACTGCTCTACTGCGTGGATTTTGTCCGAGATGTTTCCCTTTAGGTATTCAATTACTGCTTCTTCGCAAAAAAGGCTGGCCGGAGAGAATAATAGCACTGAAATTAAAGCTGTGCGAAAAGTTTTTCTTAAGTATTCCTTTGTATTCATCCTGCACCCCCTGTAAAAAGTTCTTTTATTTATTTTGGTTTTCCGGCTTGTTTATGGCTTCGTCTTCAAATCTGGACCGCAACTTAACTTCGTCTTCCGGAGCAATTTCCAAAGGTTCTGCTTCTTCTTCCTCTTTTAGACCTTCTATATCCGACTTGAAGTCTGGTTCGCTGGGTTTTGAATTTTCCCCTTCTTCCTTGCTGTCGTCTTCTGCAAGCTTTATGGCAAGGTCCTTTTCCTTCTGGTCTGCCGGAATTATATTGTAAACATAGGTTAGGATTGCGTTTTTCATGGTCGGGTCAATGTGGATGCACTCAAAATGTAGTCTTGACTGTTCCAGGGCCTTATTGTATTCAACTGCACGGATGATTCCGTACATGATTATGAATGTGTCGTTAAGCCTGAACTGGATTTTTATCTGTATGTTGGTTTTTCCCATGCCGCCTACGCGTATGAGGGCACCGTCTTCGCTTATGTCTTCCAAAAGGCACTTGAAGCCCGGCTCTGTTTCTGCAATGTTGTAGTCAACTACTGCGCTTGTAATCATGTACATCTGGGCAGGAATCTGGCATTCGCAGCGGACTGACTGTCTTTTTTGCGAGCGGTCAAGCTCTTCTGAATGCTTTAGAACGAGGCAGTCTTCTCCTTGGAATACGGATGAAGCAAGTACAATCGTGTCGAATGCATAGCAGGCATCGCCTTTGCGCCAGAGGTATACGCTTATCCTCTTTCCGACCCATTCTTCCGGCTTAAGAACCAGCACCCTCTTTGTCTTTTTGTCTTCCTGCTTTGGAAGGATAACAAGAAGCTCGTGAGCGTTGTTCTTTATTTTGGAAACGAAAATGCCCTTTCCGGGAAGAATTATTCTGATTCTCTGTCCTGCATCCAGGTAGCGGGTGTTTTCCAGCCCCTTTCTTGCTTCCTTGTCCAGAGTTATGCGTGTGCGGAATTTGTAGAGGCGGTCAAGGAACTGCTGGGTCTTAAAGCTGT
>JAGACC010000222.1 GCA_017614295.1 Treponema sp. | reverse complement strand
CCAAGAGGCATGGACTTTAGGAATTTGGATGACGATTATTTGGAAGCCGTAGTATCACTTCTAAATAACCGTCCCAGAAAATGTTTGGGGTTGAAGACACCGATTGAAGTCTATTGTTGCACTTGACTTTGCAATCTACCCAAGCCCCGGAAAGCGCGTAATAATTACGTCCTTGCAATTTTTACGCGCAAGCTTTCTTACGAAAACTTACCGCTTGTTCTGCAAACACTTGACGCGCCGTCCGTGGCGCTGCTTGTTTTAGATTCAGCGGAAAAATTACAAGACAGTATAACCAAAAAACGTGCTCCAAAAACTTAAAAAAAGATTAAAAGATTATCCCAAAAATCCCAAATTTGACAGCAGCAAAATCTGCTAATATACTAAAAGTCATGGACAATATACGCTTTAACATAGCGGCATTCATACTAACTCTACTCTTGGGAAGCATAGCGGCAATAAGAAAGGCACCAAAAGTCTCCCGCAACAGGCTTTTTATAATGTGCTTCTACTGCAACCTTGTTTTTATAATTGCAGACGCGGTAAGAATCCTTGGTGAATATTCATTCATAACGTTTTACGAAGCCCACCCAGGTTACAGGCATATCCTAACAATCCTTGCCTCCGTCTCAATACTCTTCCTTGCACTCTCTGCCGCCTTCTCCGCAAGCTATTTCTACACAGTAGCAAGGGGAAGACTTTCCATGCCCCGCCAGCAGTTCCTAATATTTTTCCCAAGCGTACTGCTCTTCATACTTCTTGTCGTAAACATATTCATTCCCTTCCTATTTTATTACGAAGCAGAAGGAGCAATAAAGCACAAGACTTTCATAGCAATAGTCTACATGGTATTCTTCTATTACAATTCCTACATAGCAGTCCTTACCGTAAAGTCATGGGAAACCATGCAAAAAAAAGACCGCCCGGTAGTAGCATTCCTGGTTTTTATCTGCTTTGTAGCCCTTTTAATACAGCTTATTTTTCCGCATATTCACCCCATAAACCTGGTACTGCCTCTTGTAGCCCTTCTTGCCTACCAGACAATTGAATCAACTTCAAACTACATAGACATAAAGACGGACCTGCAAAACGAGACAGCCTTCTATTCGGCAAGCGCAACCCTTATCCGCGCAAAGGCTAAGTGGGAATGCCTGCTTGTAATACTGGACAACATTCCCTCCATGGACAACGAGTTTGACAGCTCCCTTACAGACGGTTTTCTTTCCTTGGCGGCAAAATTCCTTAGCAAAATCTCAAGAAAGATTACCGTCATGCACGTAAAGAGGAACATGTTTGCCCTCTGCTACAAAGAAACAAACGAACTAGAAGGAGACAGGGTACGCTCTTTAATAGAAAAAAGATTCTCAAGCCCCTTCACAATCGGAAGCATAAACATAGTGCATTCATTCTGCTGCTGCAGGATTTCCTACCCGGAACACTACACAAGCTACGAAGACTTCTGCTCCTTCATAGAACTTGCGGCATCCCCTTTTAACAGACCGGCAAAGAAGCAAATCTCCGCATCAGACCTGGACATAAATTCGCTAAAGAGAAAGAAGCTAATCCTAAGCCTGCTACAGACAGCACTTGCAGACGAAAGCATAAAAATCACCTACCAGCCCGCATTCAACAGCAGCACAAAAAAAGCGGAAAGCATAGAAGCAGAATACTACATCAAGGACAGGTCGGTAGGCTTGGCATACTCAAAAGAACTTATGGAAGCCGCAGAAGAACTTGGACTTGCAAAACAGATTTTCCTCTACACCTACCATTCAGTCTGCGGAACAATCCAAAAAGCCCATCTTATAGACCGCAAGGTTTCTTTCGTGGAACTGCCGCTACCCCTAAGCGAGCTAACAAAGAATGATGCGGAAAAAACCATCTGCGAAATAGCGGACATTTATTTTATTCCCCACTCAATGATAAGGTTCATCCTTTCGGACACAGCGCTTGCAAGCTACTCACCGCTTGTGCTAAGGAAGATACACAAAATCCAGGAGCAGGGATTCAGCTTTACATTCGAAGACCTTGGCAACACCCACGTAAACATACAGATGCTAATGAATGCCAACCTTGCGGAAGCCACGGTTATAATGCCGTCACTTGAACTTACCGAACAGCAGGGCAAAATTACCCAGTCAATGAACACGCTAATAGAAGCATTCAAAAAATACGGCATAGAGATAAAGGCAAAAAAAATCAGCTCCAACTCACAGAACATTGCAGCCCAGCTATATGCAGTGGAAATGCTGCAGGGAGACTTCTATTCACCACCGCTCACACAAGAGGGTCTTGTAAAATTCTTTTCACTGGAGGCGCTGAATGCCTAGTACAATAATCTCTTTTAACCTCTGCGCACTTATAATAGCGGCCTCCTTCCTGATTATATTCCTTATCAGGCAACCCCTGATGATTTTTCAGGACAAGGTTTACCTTAACATCGTTATAGCAACGGTAATAATAGACTTTGGTTCAGCCTTGGATGCATCGGGACTTCTAAGAAGCGCAACGGAACATTTTATACTAAGGAACATAATAGTAGCCCTTCTTTTTTACACAATGCTTTTGTGGCCACTCTACTTTGCAGCCCTGTTCAACTTTAAGCTTAGCCTTGGAAAGCTAAAACCAATAATCATAGTCTCGGCAGTGGCAGTTTCCGCACTTCTTGTAATAAACTTCTTTACAAGAGCCTTCTTCTACATAGACCCGTCACTCAAATATACGGAAACAAATATATTCCAAATAGCCTACTCGGTGGCACTCGGCATAAGCTTTATAACCGCAACCAGCTTCTTTATTCCGGCAAGGGTTTACGCCTCCGTAGAAAACACCTTCATCTACATATTCGTACTTCTTTCCTGCATAACCGCACTCGTACTGGAAAACATATTCAAAAGCGAAGAAATTTTCCCGCTTGCAATTTCCATTTCCATCGTAAGCATATACTTTACAATGCCCGCACCGGAATCTTTCATAGACAGGATGACAGGCCTTTTTAACGAAGAAGGATTCAACAAACTTTGCGCAAAAAAAATCTCCGGAGGCAAAAAGACCTACTGCATAGCAGTCTGCCTTCACGATGCAAGAGTTGTAACGGCCTTTGGACAGAGGGACAGAACGGCACTGGTAAAGGAAATAAAAACAAGGGCTTTTGGAAATCTATTAAAAAATTCCATCATATTCAAATTCTATCCGGGAAGCTACCTGATTGTCCTGGACAAGGAAGACGAAAACTTTGCAAACAAGGTTCTGGAAAGAGCCCACGAAATCTTTACGAACTTCCGCACCGGACCTGGAAAGACTGTGCAAACACCGGCAACGGTAACCCTTATCTGCTGCCCGGACCAAGCATCTTCTACGGACGAAATTAAAGCATACATGATGCACATACTGGACAAGGGAATGGCAGAAAACCTAAGCTTGGTAAAAAGCCAGGACCTTCCGGTAGAAAACATCCACTTCTTGTTTAAGACGCAAAAACTTTTAAGCAACGCAGAAAAAGAAGGCCGCCTAAAAGTCCTCTACCAGCCAATCTATTCCCTAAAGACAAAGTCTTACGACACGGCAGAAGCACTGCTCCGCATGACGGACGAAAACGGAGAGGTAATAAGCCCCTCAGTCTTTATCCCTCTTTCCGAACGCAACGGCTCAATTCTTGAACTTGAAAATTTTATGATGAACGAAGTATGCCGCACCTTTAGCGAACGCCACCTGGGAAGCTACGGTTTGCAGACAATAGGAATAAACCTTTCCTTTGTTGAATGCATTCAGGACAACCTAAGGGAAACCGTAAACGGAATACTAAAAAGATACTCACTCCCCCACTCCTGCATAAGTGTAGAAATTACGGAAACCGCAGCAGGACAGGCAAGCGACTCCTTTAACGCAAACATACTGGCGCTTTCACAAGACGGCTACAGCATTTGTCTGGACAACCTTGGAACGGGAAACACGTCTCTAAAAAAACTAATGTCCATCCCATTCAACAGCATAAAAATAGACAAGTCAATCGTAATACCGGCATTCTCCGGCAGCAGCGAAAAAGCAAAGGTTCTCTTTGAATCCATCCTGGACATAACCCGCATTTCAAAAGCAAAGGTTGTAATTCAGGGAGTAGAAACAGCAGTAAGCGCAGAGGCAGTAGCAAAGCTGGACGCGGACTACATTCAGGGCTACTATTATTCAAACCCGCTCGAAGAAGACGAGTTTGAGGAATTCCTAAAGAAAAACCGCTTGCCCGGAAGCATCTAAAATAGTTTTCTCTGATTTTTTTGGACGGTACTTTTACAGGCTCTACCATTCATTCCCTGGCTAAAAACGGCAGCCATGCCATCTCGTCACGGGCTTTCCGGGGTCGCTTGAAACTTCGTTGCGAGAACCGGCTTTCGCCTCCATTACTCCACTTCGTTCCGCAACCCGCCTGCGGCGGGCCCCTACAATCCCGCGTAGGTTGCTAGCTTGTTTTGCACAAAAATAATATTGAGCCAGTTCCAAAAATGTCACCCCGAACTTGTTTCGGGGTCTCCTAATACTACACAAGTACAGATGCTGAAATAAATTCAGCATGACAAAAAACATTGAACATTCTACTTTTTATGAAGATTTTTTTACCTTTGTTTTTTCGATTTGCTTCAAGGACAGCACCATGTAAATTATAATGCAGACGCCGCAGAACAAGAGGGAAAGGCGAATGTTCACAATAAGATCATGCCTTACCACGGGATTGTCCAATACAGTTTTTACGGCATATTTTATTATATTAAATATGGAAACTCCTTCCGCAGAAAATTCTTTGTAAAATTCTTTTACAATAAGGGCAACGTAGCCAACGAAGGTTCCGGCAACAGCATAAAAAACACTTGCCCCTGATATTATAAGCACTCCAATTTTATTGAACTTACCCCCTGCCCAAAGATACCCCTTTCTGGCAAGGAGATAGTAAACAAGCCCAGAAATTGCCGTTATCCTTCTAAGCATAAAGAAAAGGATTGTAACCAAGATTCCGGGTATTGGAAAGGTAAAAGCACCAAGTACCCCCTGGAGGTAATTGTTGGGTTTTATCTTTTCTTCTTCATAGGCTTTTTCAATATCATCCTCCAAGCGCTTGGCGCAAGAAGGACATAAGGGAACAAGAAAACCTTCTATATCATACACACCCAATTCTGAACCGGGGTCGGAGATGCAATCTTTGCCGCAGCACCTTGCCTTTGCTTCCGGGTATTTTTCCTTTATATAGCTTGTAATGTCTTCTATCACTTATTTGATTTTTGAAACCTTGGAGGGAATAAAATATTTCGCAAACCTTATCTCGGCATCAAAGGAGTCAAAGCATACTTCTTTTGCATAGCCCTTCTTTTTCCAAGAGGAAATTTTATTCTTGTCTTCTTCATTCAATTCAACTGGAAAGCGGAACCAGACATGCTTCTGATTTTCTCCATCTGCAAACATCACGTAGGTGCTTTCTATAAAACCATAAACAAATTTTCCGTTGTCCTTAAAACCAAATTCTTTTTCTAACTTTTTTAAACCTGGAAAAATCATCTTTTATCCTTTTTGGGAAATGCCAACCAATTAACATGGAAATCAATTTTGTGTTCTGCTCCCAGCAAAATTGATTTCCGGTTGCTTTGCATAAGAATAAAAAGGGGGAAAACGCACAGTGTCACCCCGAACTTGATTCGGGGTCTCTATACTACAAAACAAGTACAGATGCCAAAATAAATTCGGCATGACGGCAGTTCTCCCCTATTACTGTACTTTAATAAACTAGAGCAGGTGTCCAGTACTGCTGGTTGTAAATGTCCGTAAAGCGGTATGTTATTTTTACCTTGCCATTACCAACATTCGTATTGCTAATCTTTAGAGAATCCGCACCGCCAGCTCCAACCGTAAGCTGTTCGCCCAAGTAATAGCTGTCCTTGTATTCTCCCTGGTAAGAGTAGAAGTCGCAGAGGAAGTCTATCTTGTCGCCCTCGGAAATAAGGGTTATGTTCTTTGCCTGAGCGTGTGCATCCTCTTCGCGGTAGTCAGTTCTTGCGCCAGCAACAAAGCCGTACTTGTGCTCGTCGTCAAAGACAAGGATAAGGTTTACGCGCTGACCGTTAAGCATTGCAGGAACACGACCAGTAATCGTGTACTTGTCTCCGCCAAGTTCTGCTGTGTCCAAGTGGTAGTAGGCAACAGGCTGTCCGTTAATAGAAAGCCATGTCCTGTCGCTGGAGGCAATAAGGCTTCCGTCTTCGCTAAAGTCGTAAACGTTGTCCAAGCCAAGGTCTATGTAACCGTCTCCGTCATCATAGAACATGTTAAGGTCAAGTCCGTGAACAAGTCCCCACTGGGATTCCGTCAAAGAAAGAACGTCTCTGTTCTGTCCGTCCTTTTTCCAATCAAGAGCGCTTGGGTTAAAGCGGTTTGCAGAAATGTACTGTCCTGCCTGAGAAGCGGAAAGTTCAGCGTCTTCCATAAAGCCAATGTTGCGTCCTGTAAGACCGCTAATCAGAATGTCGCCAAGTCCACCGCCAAGACCGCCACCGCTAGCAGAACCGCCGCCTGTTATAAAGGAAGTAAGCAAGTCACCGATTGCATCTGAACCGGAAGCAGGAGCACCGCCAGTCATGCCGCCAAGGAAGTCAAAGAGAGAGCCTGCCGCAGAAGAAGTACCGCCTGCTGCAACCTGACCGCTAACTTCAAGGTTTGCAAATTCCTTAATACACTTTGCGTAGTCGGAATCCATTCCAATGTCGTCATAGGTGTCGCACATCTTGTCTACGTAAGAAGCGCGCTCGTACGGGAAGTAGATGGAAACACCGTATGCGTTTGTCATGTTGGAAGAAGTCTTGTTGTATTTGATTGCACCCTTAAGAGCCTTTGCCAATGCATTAGCCTCGTTGTTGTCCACGTTTTTGCAAAGGTCAATAAAGTCTACCTGGTCAATCTTGGAGCTTGAAGCAAATTCCCTTGTCTGGTAGCGTGCATCGGAAACTTCCTTGTATTCATTCTGCTTAATCTTTGTAGTAATTGATTTGGAGAAAGAAGAAAGCTTTTCCGGAACAGTGTTGGAGAATTCTGCAAGGTCTATAACAGAAAGTGTTGTCTTCTGTCCCCTGCACTGGTTTGCGCAAGTTGCAACAAAGTCGTCTACAATCTTCTTACCAATGTCCAGGGTAGAAAGAGATGTGTTGCTTCCAAAGTCGTTAAGCCAGTTTGTGTAGTACCAACCAATACCAGGTTCAGTCTCTTCGCTAGCAATCATGTAGTCCGCGTGACGGTTCATCATAAGAGCAGTCTCCGCTGTAGCCATAAGACATGCGTCAAAGCCAACAAAGTCAAACTTTACGCCGCCGTCATTAAGAGCCTTGTTAATTCCAGCAAGAGTCATTGAACCTGCGGTAGGATATTTTTCGTCGTAGCCGTAGCCGCTTACAGAACCTCCGCCGTGATCCCAGAAGATAAGCTCGTAGCGGTTGGCCGGGAATTTTCCAGCCGTCCATTTTATGAATGAAGAAAGCGTGTTGGGATCCGTCATAGTCTTTGAGCCTTCTTCCGCCAAGAGTTTTATAGAGCCGTTTGTAACCTGATATATCTGGTTCTTGCTGTTGCTTATTCCCTTTGTGCGCCAGCTCTTGCATCCGCCGGTGTAAACAATAAGGTTTATCTTTCCAAGGTTTGAGGCCGCCATTTCGCCAAGGTCGCTGGAAGCCATTCCGTTCCTTGATTCCAAGTCGGTACCGCACATGTAAACCATGATTGTTACGCTGTCGCTGCCGTTGCCTGCAATCTTTGTGTATTTATCCCTTGAACCTGGGGCAACAGTCTTGTCGTAGTTGTTGTAGGAAGTCTGAACGCTGTTGCCGGAACTTGCACCGGAAAATCCTTCTGGAGCAGATGAGTCACCGCCCAAAAGGCTGCCCAAAATTGAACTGCCCGAAGAAGAACCCGATGAGCCTCCGCCAAGAAGACCGGAAAGCAGACCGCCGCCAGAGCCCTTGCCCAAGAACTGAATTGCAAGGATAATGATTATGGCTATGAGTCCGCCGCCGCCACCAAGCTTTACGCCACGGTGAGAACCGCCGGAACTTTCACGCTGATAGCCGCCTGAGTTTCCGCCATAACCGCCGGATGAATTTCCTCCTGAAGAATTTGAATGTCCGTTGTAACCGTTAGATGAACCTACAGGTCCGGTACCAAGCCCGTCCCCTCTTTTGTGTACGCCGCTTCCGCCTTCCGTAACGTTTTTCTCACGTCCGCGGGGTCTTTTTGGATCCATAAAAAGCTCCTTAAAAAAGATATAAAACATTTTATATATATAGAAACATTTTATAAAAAATTCAATTTTTATTCAATTATTGCTTATTTCTTGGACCCACTTTTGTCTGCAAACCCGCTTTCCAGGGTTCCGCCTTTCGGCTCCATTCGCTTTCGCGAACGGCTACGCCGCCCTTCCAATCGGGGGTAGGCTTTGTTTGCGGAAGTGCCAGCTCTAACCCGTACCCGCTTCCCCATCACCCTGAACGCGGTTGTCTGCAACCAAATTCAGGATCTATAAACTCTATCCACCAATCTGCAATTCTTTACATACTCCTCTTCCATAGAATATTTCTTCCCAAAAAGGTGAGTGGAGAAATAATGGGTAACAGGAAAATCCGAACCGAACAATATCTTTGAACTGTCATTTACCAAAGTGAGTAATTTTTGCAAATTCTTCTTTTCTATACAGGCAGTGTCGCAAAAAACATTCTTGTACTTGTTAACCATAAGGGCAGTTTCCTTAACAGGATTTGAATGTGCAAGAATTATGTGTGCTTTTTTATACTCCGCAAAAAATTTCTCGAACCTTGTTGGAAGGTCACATTCCTGTGTTCCGCAGTGAATCAATATTGACTTTGCATTATCGTCTGCCCAAGCAAAAATTTGATGCAAAGCTTTTACATGCACAGAATTTTCTTCATCCCAATTCTGCCCTACAGGATGCAACTTTATTCCGCAGTAGTCAAAAGCTTTTGCAGCTTCTCCTGCATTTATTCCTTCCTCAGCATATTTTGGAATAAACCAGAGGTATGGCTTTGCTACCAGCTTTTTAGACTCATAGCTTTGCGCATAGGCAATCTCTTCTTCTACAAATTTAAGCTCCGCATCGTCCCTGCAACTTGATGTTGAGGAATAGCAGATTTCCGTAACGCCAGTCTTTTCTTGTGTCGATTCAATCAGAGCGAACAGTTCCAGAGCGTCGTAATAGACTTCGTTGAACTGGCCTATGTGGATGTGGTGGTCGGTCATGGGGTGTAGGAAGTTCATTTTTCTATTCAATGATTTTTACAGTTTTACCACAACTTTTAAAGTATGTGCAATTCGCGTCATATTCATTTT
>JAGACC010000221.1 GCA_017614295.1 Treponema sp. | reverse complement strand
GTGTCGTAAAGGAATGTGGATGCAGCCCCCTGACGCGTAAGGCTTCCCACTTCCTCGTTGTCAAAGACGCAGTGGACGCAAATGTTTTTTGCAGAAGGGGTATCTTTTACTGCTTCCAAAAATCCACGGAAACTTGTCCAGACGCATTCAAGGTCGTCTATTTTGGGGCTTGCAATAAACTCTCCGTCCTTTCCCCAGAAGCTGCCTTTTTCCCTGTTGTACAAAAAGAGGTCTGCGCTAACAATGTCTTTTTCGCTTACACCTGCACACGAGGCAATTTCTTTTATAAATGGGTCAGAATCTTCACAGTCCTTGCCCTTTGCCGCCTCTTGCGTAAGTCCGCAGAAAATTGGCAGGAGTTCATTCTGCACGTTGAATTTGTGGCCTTCGTTTGCATCACGGTTCATGTGGATTGCAAGGTTTGGTATCATAAGCAGGTCTTTGTCTGCGTTTACAAGATGCTGCCTTAGGGTTATTTTTTTGCCATCTTCCCCGGCCTTGCAGATAATTCTTCCCGCTACGGAAAGAGGCCTGTCAAACCAAGGAGCGCAAAGCATACCGCCGTATTTTTCTACGTTAAGCTTTATGTACTTTCCTTCAGACTTTATGCAGGGATTTTCCTTTATCTTGAATGAAGGGGAGTCGCTGTGGCTTGCAGTAAGCATAAAGCCTTCAAAGTCTTTGCATTCAGGCAGCGCAAAAGATATTATGGAAGATGAATTCCTTGTAACAAAATATTTTCCGCCGCACTTAAGATTCCATTCCTTTCCTTCTTCAAGCTTGGTAAAGGAGGCTTTTGTAAGTTCATCCTCAAGGTTCTTAATTACGTGGAAGGGGGATGGGCTTCTTTCTATAAAGTCTAAAAGTTCCCCGGCGCTTTTGTTCTTTTCGTTTTGTCCGTTCATGATTTGCAAGTATATCACTTTTCCCCACTTGTAAAAACCCCTTATTTGTGTTAAATTCACGCGATTAACATCAAGGAAAAAATTATGGCAGATACAGAAGAAGAGAACAAAACTTTTGCAGCCGCAGTTGAGCGCAGTAAGAAAATTGAAGAAGATATTGTAAAGAATCCAAAAAAATACCGTGTGCTTACGGGCGACCGTCCTACAGGAAGGCTTCACATAGGCCACTACTTTGGATCCCTGCAGAACCGCGTGCGCCTTAGCAAGATGGGCGTTCCAACCATGGTTCTAATTGCAGACTACCAGGTTCTTACAGACCACGATGCCTACAACGAAATAAGCCAGAACACCAAGCAGCTTGTAATTGACTATCTTGCGGCAGGAATTGAACCAGGAGAGGACGTAATAATTTACCCCCACAGCTATGTTCCTGAATGCAACCAGCTTATGCTTCCTTTCCTTACGCTTGTTTCGCTTGCAGAACTTGAGCGCAATCCTACAGTAAAGGAAGAGATTCAGAGCGGACTTGCCAACGGAAAGATGAAGACCGTAAACGCAGGAATGCTAACTTACCCCGTTCACCAGGCATGCGACATTCTTTTCTGCAAGGGTAGCGTTGTTCCAGCCGGAAAGGACCAGCTTCCTCACATAGAGCTTACAAGAACCATTGCCCGCCGCTTTAACGAGAAATACTGCAAGGATGCAGAGCCGGTGTTCCCGGAGCCATCTGTTCTTCTTTCCAAGACACCAAGCATACTTGGTTTGGACGGAAGCCAGAAGATGAGCAAGAGCCGCGGTAATGCAATCATGCTTTGCGCTACGGAAGACGAGACTGCCAAGCTTATAAAGAAGGCAAAGACAGACGGAGAAAGGCGCATAACATTTGACCCTGTTAACCGTCCTGAAGTTGCAAACCTTCTTATGCTTATTTCTCTGTGCACAAAGGAAGAGCCACAGGCAATTGCAGACCGTATTGGAGAAGGCGGTGGCGGTATGCTAAAGAACACCCTTACGGAAGCCCTTAACGAAGCCCTTCGTCCCTTGCGCCAGAAGAGGGCAGAGCTGGAAAAGAACATGGACTATATAGACAGCGTTCTTGAAGAAGGTGCCCGCCGTGCAAGGGAAATAGCCTCCGTTACCTTGGACCAGGTTCGCAAGGCTATGAATATGAAGATTTAGTTTTTGGACTGTATTACTTTTTTAACTGTGCCCGGTCTTTTTGCCCGGGCATTTTTTTTTCAAGATCCCCGCTTTCCGCGGTTCCGGCCGGGCTTCGCACCTGCCTCCATTCCCTCCGGGAACGCTTCGCGCCGCTACAATCGGGCGTAGGCTCTTTTGCAAGTACCCCGCCAAGAATCAGTTCTTCTTTATGGCAATAAGCGTAAGGTCGTCAAACTGGGGGTCCTCAAGAATTCCGTGGTAGTAGATGTGAATCGGATCGTTTTCTATGTCGCTCCTGCTCATACACCATTCGCTGTATTCCTTAAAGTGCAGGCGGAGGAATTCATCTATCTTTCTGTCTACCTTTACCCTGTCTTTGGGGTTGGGGTTCTTCCTTCTGTACATGCGGAAAACTTTTTCTACGGAGACAAGTGCCATGATTGCATCTTCTGCGCTTCCTTCGCAGTTGCTAAAGTCAAAGGTGAATTCATCTCCGCTTGGGTCATGCGATTTTTTTAGCGTGTAGCTTCCCTTGGCAAAGACGGATTCAACTATGTCTTTTACGCGCTCAGCAGACATCTCTTCCGAGCTTTCGCCAACAGTGTGGTTTCCGTGGGCTTCTCCCTCTCTTAAACCAGGCTCTTCGCATGTTACGATTTCGCTTTCTTCGTTGCGGAAATTTCTCTTTGCTTCTTCAATGCCGTCAGTGTAAAGAAGAAGTACGTCTCCCTTATAGAACTGGTGCTTTACAACCGGGTAGCCTCCCTTTAGGGAAATAAGGTCAGAGCTGAACATACCGGCAGCAGGTGTTTCTGGAAGCGTAAAGAATTTCTTCTGCCTGCTTTTTCCGTCGTAGAAGGGGACTATGTTGTCTCCTGCATTGCAGAACCAGCATTCCCCTGTCTTTATGTTAAGTATTCCAAGAGTGAATGCGGCAAAGCGTCCCTTGAATCCGCGGCTTTCTATAAGGTCGTTTATCTGCTCAACAACAGGGCTAAGGTTTGTGTTCTGCGCACCGTTGTTCATGTTCCAGTAGCGGAATGCGTTAAGGAAGAGGGTGGCAACCTGAACCATAATAAGTGCAGCTGGAACTCCGTGACCGGAAACGTCGCATTTTATTATTGCGTAGTGGTCCTTGTCTATCTGCCTGTAGTCAAAGTAGTCTCCGGAAAGGTCGTCTGCTCCTGCGTAATAGCTAAAGAAGTCTGCACCGTCTGTTTTTAGGGAGCCTGTCGTAAGTGTGTTGCCGTTTTGGTCCTGCTGCAGCGGAAGGAACTTTGTCTCTATTTCCTTTCCGAACGTTAGGTTCTTTGTCTGTATGGCAGCTTCTACAAGTCCCTTGGTCATTTCGTTAACAGTGTCGCCAAGCATTCCAATTTCGTCTTTCATGCGGAGCTTTATCTCTTTGCCGGAAAGCTTTTCCTTGTCGTCCGTGTCGCGTATCATGGCAACGTGTCTTGCAAGCTTTTTGATTGGGCGTACAATAATTCCTGCAAGGATAGAAGCGCTCAATATTCCTATGAGGATTGCAGCTGCAATGGAAACCGCCGCTATCTTTGCTATAGCCATGCGGGCTTTGTGCATCTCTGCAATAACAGACTGGGTGCTTATCTGGAGGAATACTATACCGTGAACGTAAGTCTCTTCGTTTCCGTAGTGGTAGACTACAGGTTTGTAGAAGAGGTATTCTGTTTCCTTGTAGTTTATCTTTGTGCTGTCAAAAGTAGGGTAGGTGCCTATTCCTTCTTTTGAGATTTCGTCAAGTTCATAGTTTACACGGCTGTTGAGCTGCCTTGTTATTTCTCCAATTTCCCTTACGCGGGCAATGCTCTTGTCGTCCGTTTTTCCTGTAAGGCTAATTCCTTCTGCGGTAAGCTCGGAAATTTGCACCGTCATGGATTTGATTCTGCTTTCTGCTTCTGCGTTTAACGCCTTGCATGTTTCCTGAATCTTATCTACGCCTTCTACGGTGAGCCTGCTCTTTCCGTTTTCAAATTCGGAAGAGTTGGTCTTGCTTGCTATGTTTGCATCGTTGGAAGCCCAGACGTAGTCTATGTTTGTGTCCTTTGCCTCGCTTCCGTATCCTGTAATTACGGCGTAGCGGGAGTCCGTAAGAGTCTTTGCTTCTTCCGTTAAGTCTGTAAGCGCAAGAAGGTTTGAACTTGCGTTTGGAAGGTTTACCTTTGCTCCGTTTGCCATGGAGTCCAAGAGAACCTTAGCCCTCTGCTGCAATCCCTGAACACGTGTTGTTTCTTCGCGGGTTATCATTATATAGCTAAGCGCAAGAATTACCAGCGCAACAATCGTTATCAAAAGCAGGGTGGTCCATGCCATCATCTTTGTGCTCAGGCCAATGCCTTTTCTTGTGAAGAGCTCGCTTCTGTTTTTCTTTTCCTGAGGCATGATTCCTCCTTCTATGAGTGCCTGTATCTCTTTGTGTATTGCTATTGATTCTCCGGCCGTGTTGGACAGCCCTCTGATGGACAAAAGTATGATTGCTGTTGCAAGCATTATTATTGCTGCCGCGGCAATCCTGGTTATGTTTACGTTGCGTTTTACTTTTGTATTGTCAGCCATCCATTCCGGTACGAACTTGTATTTTTTGAACGTTTTTACTGTTCCGTGCTCGTCTGCATGGAGCATTTTTTCCTTTGTTATGTAAAGTCCGCGGTCTGAATGGTTGAGGCCTATGTAGTAGTCCCCCTCGTCCATTGTGCGCAGGAGGATGTTTGTTATGCGGTTTTCCGATACAACTTCAAATTCATTTTCGCTTGCCTTTAAGATGT
>JAGACC010000220.1 GCA_017614295.1 Treponema sp. | reverse complement strand
TCGGTGGTTATTACCCCAGAATCAAGATAGGAGGCAGCCGTAAAAATCTTGAATACACTGCCTGGCTCGTATGCGTTGATTGCAGCCCTGTCCCGCTTTTCCTCGGAAGTTGCCAGTGTGTATTCGTTAAGGTTCACGGAAGGCAGGTTTATGTAAGAAAGAATTTCACCGGTCTTGGATTCCGCCGCAAGAAGAATAAGGCTTGCCGCCTGGGTGGAATTCATTGTGTCCTTTGCTATTTTTTCCAGCTTGTACTGAAGGTTTGCGTCTATCGTAAGGAATACGTTCTTTCCGTGGATTACGTCCCCGCTTTCTACAATTCCGTTTTCGGGACTAAGAAGGTGCTGCTCAGAAAATTCAATTCCGCCAAGACCCTTGCCCGAGTCTCCCATAAAGCCAATCAGCGTGCTTGCAAGGTCGTTCATCGGGTAAACGCGGCCCGGAAGCCTGTCAAAGCGGCAAAAGTTTGTAAAGCCGTGGTCTTCTATCATCTTGTAGAGTTCATCGCGCTGGGACTGGGTAATCTTCTTCTTTATGTACAAAAAGCTTCCCTTGGGGTTCCTGTAGATTTTTTCCGCAATCTCTTCCTGGGTCATGTTAAGAAGCGGTGCTGCAAGGGCAGAAAAACCGTCAATGTCTTCTATAAGCTTTGGCGTTACTACAAAGTGGTAAAAATTCGTAACTACAGCAAGGGGCCTACCGTTCCTGTCCACAATTGAACCGCGCTCAATAGTCGGCATGGATGCAGTAAGAACTGGTTCCGGCTGCTTAGCAAGAGAAGCAAATTTGGATAATATGTAAAAAACAACCAGGGCAGATGGAATCAAAACAATCCAGAGCCTTGGCTTTCTGTAAAAAGTGTTCATTTCGAAAACACCCTGCCTAAAACATTTTCTTCGCTAACAAAGCCGTAGTTGCGAGAGTCTATGGAAACCTCCGCATTGTCTCCAATGGCAAGAACCATCCCCTTGGGAACAGCCCTAATTTCCTGCATCACCGAAAACTGTGCCGGAGTAAGAGGGTAAGTTTTGTCTCCTACTATAAGATTATACTCAGAACCGCTTGAATATTCCAGAGGCGTATCTTCCGTACCAGCGCATCGTTTTACAACTAAACTGTTATCATACAAGTAAATAATCACATCTCCCTGCTTAACCTTATTCCATTTAAAAAGAAGCTTGTCCCCAAAAGGCTCCACAAGGCCATAGCAAAGCTTGTTAACAGCCACAAGTCCCCCGTCTTTTATTGTCGGCTCCATAGACGATCCGCTTACATGAAGAATGTCAATAACAAAGAATTTTAAGACAAGTCCAAGAATAATACCTGCCAGAATGAATTTAAACGTGGAAGTCTTTTTAGTCCCCTTTTTGCCAACACTGCCAACGCCACCAATATTACCAACGCCACCAACCGAATTTTCCATAATGCTCGAATTTTCCATTTAGCTAATATTCTAATATGGAAAGAAAATTGTGTCGATAGTAAATTTATGGAAATTATAAACTATTCTGGAACAAAAATTTCAGCCATACATACAAATTTTGCTTTCGGGGCAAGGGAAAGCTCCGTAAACGAATTCTTTTCAAACCTCTGGGAACGCATCTGCGACCTTTCAAGCTACAAAAGCGCCTACAGAAGCGGAGTGGGTTCATTCAGGTTTTCTGTAAAAAGCCTTAATTCCATGGCAAAAGCGGCAGGTAAATCCTTTACAAAAGCCCTTCCGGTCATCCTATTTTTCTCCCTCTGCGTAGCATCTCCTTTCTTTGCAATAAAATACATAAACTACAGGGAAAACAACTTCTGCAACATAAAATTCAAGCCCGCATCCGCAAAAGAATTGGACTACCTTGACCTTGCAATGTCATCCTTTGCCCTAAGCAATTCAACCTGCTTCGACAGCGAAGGAAACGTAGTCTTCTTTGGTAGCGGAGGAGAAGAATCCCTTTCCCAGCAACAAGACTTGCCGGAAGCAGTACCCTTTAAGCAGAAGGTTTCATTCAAATCGTACACAGTCCAGCAGGGAGACACAATCAGTTCCGTCTGCCAGAAATTTGGCCTAAAGAACATTTCCACCCTAATCGCCGTAAACAATATCTCAAACGTACGCTCACTCCGCTCAGGACAAAAGCTAACGGTTCCATCCCTTGACGGACTAAATTACACGGTTGCATCCGGAGACACAATCGAAGGGCTAAGCGCAAAATACAACGTAAGCGTAGAAGACCTCTTGGACGTTAACGACTTGGCATCATCCCTCTTGCAGAAGGGGCAGGAACTCTTTATCCCGGGCGCAAAAATGGACAGCCTTTCACTCCGCAGGGCAATGGGAGAAATATTTGTCTACCCAATCACCGCAAAGTGGAGGCTAACGTCACGCTTTGGCTACAGACCGGATCCATTCACCGGGGTAAAACAGCACCACACGGGAATAGACATGGCTTGTCCAACAGGCACACCGGTAAAAGCTGCAAAAAGCGGAACCGTAAGCTTTACGGGCTACTCAAATGTCTATGGAAAATACGTAATCGTAACTCATGCGGACGGCTACCAGACCCTTTACGGACACATGAGCCGCATAACAAGCAAAAAGGGTCAGATCGTAGACCAGGGAAGCCAGCTTGGACTTGTCGGAAGCACAGGATATTCAACCGGCCCGCACCTGCATCTTTCCGTCTACAAAAACGGCAAGCTAATCGACCCGCTTTCCGTCTTAAAATAGCTTTGGCTGGAGGGGAATAAAAATGAATCACTTTAAAAGATACGGCTTAAAAAATTCTTTTTTTCTTTTCGGACCATATTTTATTTGTAAACCCGCTTTCCAGGGCTCCGCTTCCAACTTGTATTGCAATAAGCAGCGCCAAGGAGGGCGCGTCATCTGTTTGCAAAAAGAACATGTTAGTTTTCGTAGAAAACTAACGAATGAAAAATTGCACGGATGCAATTTTTCATTCCAAT
>JAGACC010000219.1 GCA_017614295.1 Treponema sp. | reverse complement strand
GTCCTACGCCGCCATGGAGGGGCCAGCCGCAAGGCTGGTTGCGAAAGCAATGGAGGGCGAGATGCCCGGAACCCCGGAACGGCGGTGACGCAAGGCCTGCCCAGTCGAATTAGCCAACAAATAAATTGGTAGAGCCTAAAAAAGCACCGTCCAGAAACTACTTTTCTTTATGCCTTTTATCAAGCTCGTTGTACACGTCCTTCCAGCTAACGCCCTCTTTGTACATAAGGACGCTCACAAAATAAAGCAGGTCTGCGGCTTCCCAAACAACTTCGTCCTTGCCTTCCGCTTCTGTAAGCTCCTCCGCTTCTTCCATAACCTTTTCGCGAACACGCTTGTCGTTAAGGGTTGCGGTATAGCTTCCGGGCTTGGGATTTGCAAAGCGGTCCGCAATAGTTGCGTAAAGCCTTTCCATGTCGCTCTTTGCATCCGGATCAGAACCAAAGCAGGTCCAGCTTCCGGTGTGGCAGGCTCCTCCATGTGGAATTACGGTTGCAAGAACAGTGTCCCTGTCGCAGTCTGCGCGAAGCTTAAGCACCTCAAGGTAGTGTCCGCTGGTTTCTCCCTTTGTCCAGAGAGTATTGCGAGTCCTGCTAAAGAAGGTAAGCTTTCCGTCTTTAAATGTACGCTCAAAGGCATCCTTGTTGGCATAACCCATCATAAGAACTTCGCCAGCCGTACTCTGTGCAATAAGAGGTACCATGCCTCCAGTCTTCTTCCAGTCCAAGCACTCTATAAAGCTGTCCTTTAGCGAAACAGCACCAGTATACAAAGCCATGCCAAGCTGAACATCACAGTTCATACGCTCAAGAGCCACAATCTGCTCAAGTGAATTAACACCGCCAGCAGCAACAACACGGCACTTTACAGCATCACGGAGCTGCTTTACCATCTCCATGTCCGTACCCTGCATACAGCCTTCTTTTTCCACGCAGGTAAACAAAAGCTCACTGGCATATTTTTCCGCTTCCACCGCACCTTCTATCAAAGAAATGTTGGCGGTCTCTGTCCATCCCTTTACAGCAATCTTTCCGTTTATTGCGTCTACAGAAATAATTATGCGCTGCCTGCCGATTGCCTTAACAAGTTCATCAAGAAAAGCCGTATTAAGAATTGGCTCTCCGTCCTTACGGTTGGCATTCCAAGCTGCTGACCCAATGATTACTTTTTCTGCACCAAGAGAAATAAGCTGGCGTGCCTTCTTTACATCACGGATTCCACCGCCTACACGGACGTTTCCGCGACGCAAGAGAGACTTTAAAAGCTCCGTATTTTTTGTATTGCCCTTTTCATCTGTGTTACGCAAAGCCGCATCCAAATCAATAACTGCAACTTCGCCGTATTTGTTAAATTCATCAATAAGAGCGTCTGAATCATCACGCTGCAAAACCAAATCTTTGCCGTTTTTTAACTGAACAACATGCCCGTCTTTTAAATCAATAGAAGAAATTACCATACCGCTAATATAGCATTATTTGTATTAATAGTTAAGGGCTTTTTGAATTTTTGAATTTTTCTATATAAAGTGTGAACAAGCAGCGCCAAGGAGGGCGCGTCATTTGTTACCAAAAAAGATACAGCAAGTTTCCGCACGGAAACTTGCGTGATAAAAATTGCATGGACGCAATTTTTATCACACCGCCCCTACAATCCCGCGTAGGTTCTATTTGCTACTATTCCTCTCCGCGTAGGATTTTGCGCACAAGGATGCCGCTCTTGGAAAGGTCTTCTTCCTTCCAGCCACCCTTTGCGTTGCGGTCTTTGTTCATCTTAAGAACACCGGAATCTTCGCCCTTGTTGTTTACAGACCAGTTTACCCAGGAGATTTTGCTCTTTGCAAGGAAGTTTGTCCATTCAAGGGTTTCCTTTTCAAAGACACCGCCGTCTCCAGAAGCCTGGGTTGTTCCCCACTCGGTTACAAAAACAGGGAGCCCTGCTTTTACCGCCTTTGCAACAGTGTCACGTCCTTCCTTGCCAACAGTTCCAGCATAGAAATGGTATGTGTACATGATGTTTTTCTGTCCGGTGATGGGATTTTTTGCCGCGCTAAGAAGATCGCTGCTCCAGATTGGAGTTCCTACCACGATTATATTGTCGCAGTATTTTCTGATTACCGGAATAATCTGTTCCGCAAAGGGCTTTATGTTGCCGTCCCAAGTAACGCTTTCTCCGTTGGGTTCGTTGCAGATTTCGTAGATAATGTTGGGGCAGTCAGAGTAAGTGCTTGCAATCATGTCAAAAAATTCTGCCGCAGCATCCACGTTTACAAGCGGGTCGTTGTCGGAAAGAATGTGCCAGTCAACAATAACGTAAATGCCAAGCTGCTTAGCCGCTTCGATTGAATCTATAACTTTGGAAACAACGCTCTTGTTGCCAAGATAGCCTCCGCGGGTGTACATTGCCGCACGCCAGATGTCGCAGTTCCAGTCGTCGCGAAGCCACTTGATTACGTCGTAGTTTGCATACTTGCCGTACCAATGCAAACCGTGGGAGCTCATTCCGCAAAGCTGAACAGGCTTTCC
>JAGACC010000218.1 GCA_017614295.1 Treponema sp. | reverse complement strand
GTTTGCCGAGTACGCTTAAAAGTAGCGGTGCTGCAGCCGCAAGTATTGAGCTTACGGTTGACTTTTCTACGCCCGAATCCTTTGCAATGGAATTTGTGGCTTTTGCCTGTGAGCCGCCCAAGAGGTGTGAAAGGATTTTTGCTCCGTCGCCAAGGTCTATCTTGCTTGCGGAGTCTCCAGCGTGGCTTGTTAGCGCCTGCAAGAAACCTGCTGCAGTGGAAGCGGTGTTTGCCTGGCTGCTTGCCCCGGACAAAAGGGTTGGGATTGCGCTAGACAAAACGCTTTTTACTTCGTCGGTAGAAGCACCGGATGCTTTTCCGATGTTCTTGATGTTTGATGTGCTTAGCAAAGCAGTTAAAATTGATGATGCGTCCATAATTTCTCCTGTAAAAAACAAATCCAAATCTGCAAGATTGAGCTCTATGTATTTAGGCTGAAATCTTGCTTTTTTTATTATAACACGCAATGTGTATTTTTGCACAAAAAAATCGAGATAACAGGGAAATCTGGTTTGGGCTCCACTACCAGCGAAATCTGGCTGAAAATCCATGATGCGAGGTAATAGGAATCTGACTCCCTTCGGTCGCACCTCGCAGATGGATTTTCATCCATATTTCGCTTCCCGCTCCGCCCAAACCTGCTTTCCAGTTGCTTGGCATAAGAATAGATTTAGAACATTTAGCTCTTGCAAAAAGCACCGATTTGTTTTTATAAGGAAGAATGCTATAATAGGGGTATGACAGTCGAACAGTTTCTTGATTTTTTGAATGCCAGGCGGGATTTTTCTTTTGACTATGAGGGGAAGCGCTATGCCATACGGGCGGAATCTAATGGCAGGGGCGGGCTAAAGATTTTCTTTGGGCAGGAATATGATGCCTTGCAGGAATACGAGGACTCTAAGGAGCTTTTGGCACTGGCAAAGGTTGGCAATTCTTTTTTAAGGGCTGTAATTCCGGAACTGAATCTGTAGAGCTGAATCTGGGTTCTTGAAAACAAAGCCTAGCCCCGATTGGAAGGGACCGCGGAGCGGGTTGCGAAGCAATGGAGCCGAAAGGCGGAACCCTGGAAAGCGGGTAAAAATTGCATGGAGCTGACCAGTTCCGAAGGACTGGGCACAGTTTTACAATTAAAGTGGCTCCAAAAAAATATACCCCCACTAAAAAGCAGGGGCATTTCTATTAATTTTTGCTATCGGTTAAACTAAGCGTTGAATTTCTTGAATACGAGGCAACCGTTGTGTCCGCCAAAGCCAAAGTTTGCGCTCATTGCTACGTCTACCGGCATGTCGATTCCCTTGTTTGGTGTGTAGTCAAGGTCGCATCCGCCTTCTACGTCTACTTCGTCAAGGTTGATTGTTGCAGGGATGTAGCTGTCCTGGATTGCCTTTACGCATACAAGTGCTTCGAGTGCACCGGCATTTCCAAGGCAGTGTCCTGTCATACTCTTTGTGGAAGAGATGTGGAGCTTTTTTGCAGCCTCGCCGAATGCAATGTGGAGCATTTTTGTTTCTCCGGAGTCGTTCAAGTGGGTTGAAGTTCCGTGTGCGTTGTAGTAGGTTACTTCTTCCGGTTTGATTCCGGCATCTTTCATTGCAAGGGTCATGCACTTTGCTCCGGTAACTCCGTCTGGGTTTGGAGCTGTAAGGTGGTAGCCGTCGCAGGAAGCGCCATAGCCTACGAGTTCAGCGTAGATCTTTGCACCGCGGGCCTTTGCGTGTTCATATTCTTCAAGGACAAGGATTGTTGCGCCTTCGCCCATGATGAATCCGTCGCGCTGCTTGTCAAAGGGACGGCTTGCCTTTTCCGGTGCGTCAACCCATTTGCTGCTCAAAGCCTGGAGCATTGTAAAGCCAAGGTTTGCATATCCACACTGTGTGCTTTCTGCTCCTCCTGCAAGAACAACGTCACTTCTTCCGCAGCGGATGTTGTCCAAAGCGTTTCCGATTGCGTCCGTACCAGATGCACATGCTGTTGCTACTGTGTGTGCGGCTCCGTGAAGTCCAAAGAGGATGCTTATGTTTCCTGCACCTTCGTTGGGGATAAGTTCCGGGATTGTCATAGGAGGCATACGCTTCTGGTCTGACTCAAAGTAAGCCTTCATGCTGCTTTCTGTAACTTCGAGTCCGCCAATTCCAACTCCAAGATAAACTGCTGTGTCTTCCAAGATGTCTTTCTTGTCTGTGAGGCTTGCGTCGTCCAATGCCTGTTTTGCTGCGGCAACTGCATATTTTGTATAGAGTGCCATCTTGCGTGCAGCCTTTCCGTCCATGTAGTCTTCTGCCTTAAAGTTTTTTACTTCTGCAGCATACTTTACCTTAAAGTTTGCGTTGTCGTAATGCGTTATTGTGGCAATACCGCTTTTTCCGGCCTTTATTGAATTCCAAGTTTCTTCAACGGAATTTCCTACAGGTGAAACACATCCAAGTCCTGTAACAACTACTCTTCTCATAAAAATCTCCTAATTATTCTATTTAGCAGCCCATGCCGCCGTCAACTCCGATTACCTGCCCCGTAACGTATACGCTAAGGTCGCTTGCAAGGAAGAGTGCTGCATTTGCAACTTCTTCTGCCTTTCCTGCGCGCTTAAGAGGAATTGTTGCCTCCATAGCCTTGCGGTATTCTTCCTTAAGAACGCTGGTCATGTCTGTTTCTATGAAGCCCGGAGCAATGCAGTTTACGCGAACACCGCGTCCGCCAACTTCTTTTGCCAAAGACTTGCTGTATGCTATGAGTCCGCCCTTGCTTGCTGCATAGTTAACCTGTCCGCCGTTTCCGTGGAGACCAACTATGGAAGACATATTGATTATTGATCCGCTCTTCTTGTGAATCATGTCGTTGGAAACAATCTGGCAAACCAAGAATGCTGATGTTAGGTTTACGGCAAGAACTGAATCCCAGTCTTCTTTCTTCATGCGGAAGCTTAGTCCGTCGCGGGTGATTCCTGCGTTGTTTACAAGAACGTCAAATCCACCGGAAGCAGTAAGCACTTCTTTTATTGCGGCTGTAAGGGCATCTGCGTTTCCTGCGTCTGCATAGAATTCGTGGAAGGCAGTACCGTTTTCGCTTGCAGTCTGTTCAAGCAATGCCTTGTTCTTTGACTCGTGGGTACACATTCCCCAGACTTCTGCACCGTTTGCAAGGAAATTCTTTGCTATTTCAAATCCGATGCCTCTTGATGAACCTGTTACAAGGGCTTTTTTTCCTTTTAGTAAATCCATATTTTCTCCTACAGTTAGATTCAAAAGAAATCCTACGCGGGATTGTAGGGGCGGCGAAGCCGTTGCCATGGGCAATGAAGGCGAAAGCCGGAACCCCGGAAAGCCCGTAACACAAGGCCTAAAATCCCGATTGCAGCAAACAAGCATTTGTTAAAAATGCCGTTCCGTCCAAAAATTAAGAAAGCGAAGAAAGTGACTCTACGCTGTTAACAGGGAGAGCTGCAAGGCTTGCGCCAAGTTCCGTCTGACCCCAAAGACCGGACAAAACCTTTCCTGGACCAGGCTCAAGAACTGCCCAGTTTGCCTCACCGTCTGCCTTTATCATGGAAGCAAGAACCGCCTCTTCGTCCGTCCAAAGAACGCTGTGGGTAAGGTGAAGAACTGCGCTTTCCTTTACTTCCTGTGCGCTACTTGCCTGCTTTCCGGTTACGTTGCTAAAGAGGGGAATCTTTGGCTCTGCAAAGGTAACACCCTTAAGGAATTCGCCAAATTTGTCCGCTGCTTTCTGCATGAGTGGGCTGTGGAATGGTCCTGCTACCTTTAGGCGGATTGCACGTCTTGCACCAGCTTCCGTAGCGGCCTTTTCTGCACTTTCAAGAGCGGCAGCTGTTCCGCTGATTACGGTCTGCTTTACGCTGTTCATGTTTGCGGCATAGGCATCCGGTATAGAAGAAGCAATTTCCTTTACTTTTTCCGGTGGAAGGCCAAGAATTGCACTCATTCCTGGAGCATGTCCCTGGTTTGCAGCAGCAATTTCTTCGCAGACAGCCTGCATAATCACACCGCGTTCACGTACAACCTTTGCCAAGTCTTCAAAAGAAAGAACACCAGCTGCGTAAAGAGCCGGGAATTCGCCAAGGGAAAATCCCATTGCGGCTGAAGGTTCAATGCCCTTGTCTTTAAGAGCCGCCATTATTGCAAGGGAAGCTGCGGTTATTGCAATCTGGCTGTTGTCGCTGCGGCTAAGAGTTTCCGCATCGCTTTCCCACATCAGCTTTGCCATGTCTACGTTTATAATAGAAGAAAAATCGTCTATTACTTTTTTAGCTGAAGGAAATGCCTCCGCTACATCCTTTACCATTCCGGGGGCTTGTGCGCCCTGTCCGGGAAACAAAAATGCGTATTTCTTGGACATATAAACCTCGTACATTCTATTATGACAAATTCTGTCAAATTGTCAAGAGATTTCTTTTTCTGCCCAAGCGTGATATAATTGCAGCATGAACGATGCGGAAAATCTGGAACAGATTGTATACAAAATCTTCAAGATACAAAAGCGCATTCCTCTGCGGAACGGGGGGAATTCCTGCATCGCCTCGCTGAACCGCCACCCGCTAAACCTCTTTGCATCCAACTTTATAAACCGCCTGCAGCGCCTTTCCAGAAGATTTGACCCGGAAGCAATCCAAGAAATCTGCGAAAAGGTAAAAAACATAGGCGAAGGAGACAAGGCAAAGTGGCTGGGCCCCTACTCCGAACTTGTAGCGCTGGACTTCTACAGCCAGTTCAAAGAGCACGTAGAGCCAACCTACATTTACCGCCTGCCAATCCGCGAACACCCAAAAAGCATACCCGCAAAGATGGGGCACAAAAACCTCATAGACATAGACATAAAGCTGGACTTTCCCCGAAAGACAATCTTTACGGACGTAAAATCCTTCAACTGCATCCACCAGGAAATTCTGGACAAAATATTCGAAAACGTAGAAAACTACGCCCAAACAAAATGCAAAAAGACAGTACTCCTGGGAGTAGACAACCTTTCAAGCCTGGACTACAAAAAGGTAAAAGAATCGCTTGGCTGGGAAAAGACAAAAATCCAGGACGAACTAAAGGCAGCGGTTCATGCGGGAAAATACTTTGTAATATACAAGTCGCAGTCAGGACTGGCATTCAACTTTAAAATCAACTACTCAAACATCCTTACGCTAAAAAAAGAATTCAGCCCCTACTCCATGGCAGAAGCCTACCGCTACAAATTCCTAGACTACGGAAGCAAGCTGGTGGACAACGAATACTCAATGATTACCATGCTAAGAAACCCCTGGTTCAACAAGGAAACCGTAGACTTTGGAGACTTTAACAACTACTTTTACAGGGCACTAAGCCGCCGCATCTTCATCGAGCTAAAAGACAGCCGCGAAAAAGCCTCCAACTACTGCTCGGCATACGGAAGGAGCAATGTTACCGTCGGGGAAGTAAGCAGAAGCCTGGCAGGAATCGTATTCATAGACGACAACAGCATGAAGTCCAAAAACTTTGAAGACATATATTCGGCATACATTTACCTTAACCCCAACTACAAAAACAAGCCGCCTCTCACAGTCCACGACTTTAAGCTATTCGTAAAAAGCCAGTACCGCTCGCAGCTAAAAGACCTGGACGACTTTTCCCACGATAATTATTAGATTTTTGCGGCAGTTGATATATCCAGCCAATGTTCCTTCAAAAGAACATCTTGCCATTTTTTACACTGCCAACAAGCAGCGCCACGGACGGCGCGTCAAATGTTTGCAGAAAAGACCGCGGGTTTTCGTAGAAAAGCCGTAGTAAAAAATGGCAAGGAGGCCATTTTTTATGGGCTTTCCGGGGTCTACTCTTTTACAAGCAGCACCAAGGAGGGTGCGTCATTTCTTTGCGGTAAAGCAGTACAGTTTTCGCAAGAAAACTGCGTGATAAAAATTGCAAGGAGGCAATTTTTATCACAGTGCCCCTCCAATCCCTGCCGTGCTCTTGTTTGCTAAAAATACCGTAAGTTTTTTATTAGACCTACGCCGCCGTGGAGCCCCGCAAGTAGCCGAAGGCTATGAACGCCAGTGAAGGGCGAAAGGGCGGTGGCGCAAAGGCATAAGCAGTCGAGTTAGCCATAAAACGCATGGTAGAACAAGCAGAACTTCGTCCTAAGAAATACCGTCCAAGAATTTATCCCGAATATTCCCCGTAAAGATTGCTGAATTTTGCAAAGTATCCGTTTATCTCCGAAAGTGCCTTTTTGCTAACCCGAGGATTCCTCTCCAAAAGCTTAAGAAAAATATCCTCCGGAATAGCAATAAGTTTTGCAAAAGAAGAAGCCTTTACATCCTCATGCCGCACCCCGTCAAGAAAAAAAGCCTCTTCCCCCAAAAAACTTCCGCACTCCACGTAAGAAATGCCGTTTGGACGCGTTACCACCACAGTTCCCTGGGCAAGATAATAAGCCGCCTTACAGCGTTCACCCCGCTTGTAAAGATATTCCCCCCGGCTAAGCGAAACCGCATACTCACCGTCGTTCAAGAGGGCATCCGGCCTTATAAAGAGAGTACGCCTAACCATGGCAAGAAGGCTAACATCATCGCGGCCAGGAAGCAGGTAAAGCTCCCCCAAGATAAGCGTGGTAAAAAACTGGTAGACAAACAAAAACTGGGCAAAGAAAAGGAATATTATAAAGAAGAAAAACACTTCCATCAGCATTACGATAATTCCGCTCAAGACCCCGTAGACAATATTGTACTTGTTAACATTTATAAAAATATGCATCAGCTTCTGGAAAACATAAAAGCACGCCGTACAGGAAGCCGCAGATGCAAAAACAGCCATAAAGCG
>JAGACC010000217.1 GCA_017614295.1 Treponema sp. | reverse complement strand
CGTTAAAAAACACCCACTTTCCGTCCAAAAAGAGCGCTTTTGCAGAAAAATCCCCTGTTAACACACCCCCTGGGGTGGCATGAGGCCGGATTGGAAGGGACCGCGGAGCGGGTTGCCGTTAGGCAATGGAGGCGAGAGCCGGAACCCTGGAAAGCCGTTCTACGAGGAATGTTTGTTCTTTGGAAGCATGGAGCGCAAAAGGAGAATCTGCCGTCCAAAATAGAAAAAAATACTAGAAAATTTCTTAAAAAAGGTGTATAATTTTTTGAAAAATGAACATTCAACAATTTATGCCGGTAGACATACATGATTTTACACAGCTGCGAAACAAAAATTTAATTTTTGCGGACAAATCAGAATGCATTTTTAACCTTGCAAGACAGGAGCAATTTGTTTTTCTGGCTCGTCCACCCATGTTCGGCAAATCACTGCTTGTTTCGTTTTTAAAGAACTATTTTGAGGGCCGCAGGGAGTTGTTCCTTGGTCTAAAGATTGCCTGCCTAGAAGATGCAGCAAAGAATCCCTGGACGGTATACCCTGTTCTTTCCTTTAACTTTACAAAATTCCGCACTCCGGCTAATCCGGACGACCCGATTGTTTTTACCGCAGAAGATGAATTCATGGAGCAGCTTAGGGAACAGGGCGAACGGCTTAATTTTAAGGTTGAAGAGCAGGATCCCTTCCTTGCGCTAACTTCCGCCCTAAAGCAGGTGTGTGCAGAGTCCCAAAAGCCAGCTGTAATTCTTTTTGATGACTTTTTGGCACCGGCATTTTCTTCCGCTTCTTTTTCCGAGCAGTCCAAAGAGAACATTGACTTTTTAAAGGGCCTAACTCTTACCGTAAAGTCGGCAGGACCAAACTTGCGCTTTGCATTTTTTACGGACAGCGCAAACCTTTCCTATACGGATTCCTTCCTTTACAAGGACATTAGCCTTTCTCCGATGTACAAAGACATCTGCGGCTTTACCCATGCAGACCTTACACGCTACTTTGCGCACGAGATTGCCATGCTTGCCGCAACGACAGCAGTAGCTCCCCAGACAGTGCTTAACCACCTGCTTAACAACTACGGCGGCTACAAATTTTCACCGGCTTCAAAAAGTACGCTCTACAACCCCTACGACCTTGTTAGGCTTTTTGGCGAATACAAATGGAACCACTTCTGGGCAAGCTCTATCTTTAAGAAGTCAGCAAGTCCATCTGTTGCAAAAGACAAGATTTCCCTTGTTAAAAAAATCCCCATGATGGAATTTAGCAGGAGAGACTTCCTGTCTTTCCACGCAGGCAAAACGAATCTTCTACCCTTCCTTTACTCCACAGGAATAATTTCCATAAAAGAATACAACGCTTCGTCTGAAAAATTCAGGCTCGATTTCCCAAATCAAGAGACGCGAGACTTTTTTACGCGGATTATTTTGTCGGCAGATAAATGAAGATTAAAGGGCTGAGCAAGAAATTTTCATTCAACAACCTCAAGATAAAGCAAAAAATGCTGGCCCTTTATTTTTTCGCTTTTATTTTGCCGCTTGTAACAATAACGATTATACTTACCAAGTGGATTAACAAGACCATTACGGAGAGGCAGTTTGCACTGGCAAAGACTTCCCTGGAGCAAACATCAAGCCTTCTTACTTCCATTCTGAACAACTGCGAGCAGCTTGGCGACACACTTTTTTCTACCAGGGCTGTACAAAAGGCGCTTGAATACCAGTTCAATTCGGAGCAGGAAGTTTACAAATACTACACGACGCTTTCCTTTTTGCCGGACTTTTCCCGCTCAAACCCGGACGTTCTTAACTTTATCTACTACACGGAAAACCAGACCATTATAGAAAACGCATATTTTACCCGCGTTACGGACGAAATAAAAGGCAAAAGCTGGTACAAGGCGGCGGTTGCAGCTTCCGGAAGACCCATCTGGGTAATAAAAAATTCGGAGACGCTGGATTCGCAGACATTGGCTCTTGTCCGCGCACTTTTTAACAGAACAACCGGTACGCTTTCCGGAGTTCTTGCCCTTCACCTGGACAACAGGAAGATTGAGCAGCTGATTAATGCCCACAAGGACCAGACAATCGTTCTTGTAGACGGCAAGGTTGCATTTTCTTCCAGACCCTTTGCATTTAAAGAAAAGCTTTCACTTAGCACGGGGCTTAACATAGGCGAATTCAAGTCGGACAACATTCTTTGGGGGAAGGACCGCTCGCTTACCATGCTTTACGGGCTCTACCACGAGTACGGAAATTCCATAACGCTTGCGCAGATAATTCCCCGCAAGGATCTTGAGTCCGCAACAAATTTCGTCGTGCTTTTGTGCGTGCTTCTTATGGCCGGAGGTTCAATCCTTTCGCTTTCGCTTCTGCAAATATTTACCCGCTACATGGCAAAACGCGTAAGCTACCTTCAGATGCAGATAAACAGAATCGTCCAGAACAACTTTGAGCTTGGCCCAAGGCTTTCCGGTTCGGATGAATTTGCAGAAATATACGATGCGCTTATGGCAACCTCCAACAATATAAAGACCCTTATAGACGAGGTTTACCGCCACAAAATCCAGAGGGAGCAGCTTCTTGCAAGGCAGAACGACATCCGCTTTAAGATGCTTTCCAACCAGATAAACCCCCACTTCCTCTTTAACTCGCTGGAAACAATACGCATGCAGGCTATAGAAGACGACAACAAAGAGGTTGCAAAGACAATCAAACTGCTTGCAAAAATCCTTAGGCACAACCTTTCCGTCTCCAACAACCCGGTCTCGCTAAAGGCAGAAATAGAAGCGGTGGACAACTACCTTGCAATACAGCACCTACGCTTTGCGGACAGGGTAAAATACAGCATAGACATTCACACAGACATAAGCGAAGCGGTTATCCTTCCCCTGCTCATACAGCCCCTTGTGGAAAATTCATTCTCCCACGGACTCCAAGACAGAAAAGTTGGCGGTTTAATCGAAATCTCCATAGACACATGCAATAACGGCTCTGTCTTCCAAATTTCCATAAAGGACAACGGCTGCGGAATAACAAAGGAAGAACTTGCAAAGCTAAAGGCAAGGCTGGCAACTGGAACTGTAGAAAACTTCAGTTCATCAATTGGAATGGTAAACGTAAACCAAAGAATAAAACTATTCTACGGGCAGGACTACGGCTTGGAAATAGAAAGCGAAATTGAAAAGGGGACTTTGGTTACAATAAAAATCCCTGCTGAATTCAATTCTGACGGAGGCAAAAATGTCTGAACGGCTAATAAAAGTCCTTATTGTTGACGACGAGGCTATTGTCCGCAACGGGCTAAAGAAAATAATCAACTGGGAAAAAATCGGCTGCACAATCTGCGGAGAAGCCTCCAACGGAAAAGAAGCGCTGGACAAAATAAACGAACTCTTTCCTTCCATAGTATTGCTGGACGTAACAATGCCTGTTATGAGCGGAATAGAAGTGCTTGCAGAAGTTCACAACAACCCCAAGAACTACCCCGGAAACCCACAGTTCATAATCCTTTCCGGTTACAGCGACTTTGACTATGCCCACAAGGCAATAAACTACGGAGCAAAAGGCTACCTCGTAAAACCGGTGGACGAAGACATACTGGAAGAAAAGGTAATCGCCCTTGCAAACGAAGTAAGGCTTGAATCAGAGACAAACACGCTAAGAAGCAAATCCAACAGGGAAAACCTTGCAAAAAAATTCTCCCAGATGTTCCTCTTTGGTGCAGTGGACGATGCCTTTAACCCGGAAGAAGACTCCAACGACACCTTCCGCGTAGCATTCATCTCTCCGGTGCTCTGCGGTTGCGAAGGCCAGCTCCAGTCCCTAAAGTTTGCAATAGAACACTCATTCAAATTCTGCAAATTCATCTACTTCTCCATGGAATCGGAAATGATTCTTGTGCTAAAGAACGAAGAAGATTTTTCCGTGGAGCACAACTTTAACGCCCTCTGCAAAGCCCTGCAAAAGAAAGGCTCAATCGCCGCAATAGGAAAATCCGGTAAGGGACTTCAGGGTGCATTGGACAGCTACAACCAGGCAAAAAAGCTCTACTCAAGGCTCTTCTTCTTTGAAAACATCCCCTTCATCACAACGGAAAACATAGACTCAAAGACAATACTCTCGCAAAAGCCAAACCCAAGCGAAGACGTAAACCTCTTTAACTGCATAGGCGACCTTGTAAAGTACATAGAAATATACGACCTGGAA
Organism: Treponema sp.; assembly: GCA_017614295.1. Taxonomy (GTDB): domain Bacteria; phylum Spirochaetota; class Spirochaetia; order Treponematales; family Treponemataceae; genus Treponema_D. The sequence continues at coordinate 2,631 of JAGACC010000217.1, read as the reverse complement.
AACATAGGCAAAATAATTGAAGAGCAGAAAAACATCCTAAAAACCAGCATGAAGACCGCAGACCAGGTAAAAAAGATTTGCATGGCATTCATTGTGGAACTTAGCAACGAGATACGCAAAAAGCATCCGGAAAAAGAACTAACCGCAGTTTCCGCAATGGATCTTGTAAACCTAATCTATTCGCAGAACTATTTTGACGAAATGATACGCATCGTAAGCGACTACACCAACGGACTCGCAGAAGCATTCACGTCAAATTCTTCAAACTCAACAATACTCAAGGTAATCCAGTACGTTAAGAGCAACTACAATTCCGACTTAAAACTAGAAATGCTTGGTAACCTCTTTAACTGCAACAGCGCCTACCTTGGCAAAAAATTCCGCGAGTACACCGGGGTTCCCTTCAACACCTACATGGACATCATCCGCATAGAAAAAGCAAAAAACATGATTGCCACCACAGACCTAAAGATTTACGAAATCTCAAAGCTTGTGGGCTACAGCAACACGGACTACTTCTACCTAAAATTCAAGAAGCACACCAACATGACCCCAAAAGAATTCAAAGCGTCGCAGGCAAAGACACAGGAGTAGCATAAGGAGGGGAAAGTCCGCTTGAAGCTTCGCTGCGAGTAGCTTGAAGCTGCGCTGCGAATACCCCCTGAAATCTATCTCTCCCAAGGAGGGGGAAGTCTCCCCCTGCGCCCGCACTTCGTTGCGTGCTACCCCCTCTGCGGGGCAATCTCTTTGCAAAGCCCCGCAACGCCCCAAAGGTGGTTGGTGTTAGCAAATAAATCCGCGAGTTACGAAGTAACTCGGTAGCAAGCGCAAGCTTGCGGCCAACGCCTGCTCAAATAGTTGTAGGAAGAACGTTCAGTATGTCCAAAGAATTTTCGCTGAATGCAGCCTCGTAGGACTTGCCTTTGTAAACAACAGACAGGCTTTCCGCATGACGGCTTCCTGGTATGGCCTGTAAATCCGCAGACTTAAGGTTTCCATCCTTCCATTCAATGTTCAGAATAAGGTTGCCCTTTACCCTTACACCTTCCAAGCGTCCGCTCTTCCATGCAGAAGAAAGGTTTGGCAAAAGCTCTATCTCTACAAGACCGTCCTTGTATTCACTCTGAACAACACCGCTGTTCATCTGGCTTAGGCACTTTCCCGCAAAGAACAAGGGTGAAAATTCTTTTTCAAAAACGCCTGGCATTTCCTTTGACTTTTTCTGCTTAGAAGACTTTCCACCCTCTTCATCCTGCTTAGCAGAAAGGGTGTTAAGCAGAGCCTTCCATTTTCCGGCATCAGTCTTTTTTTCTTCAAACTTAAGGTAGCCGCAGCATGTTATTGCACATTCAAAGAGCTTTGCAATAAGATTTTTTTCCTCATCAGAAAGAACAAAATCCCTGGCCAAAAATTCAGCAAAGAATTCACAGGCAGACTTTATCACGTAAAAATTCTTCCTAAGGAATTTTGCATCCAAGGTACGCTCATAGCAGTCCTTTATAAAGAGGGCAATTTTTATTCCTCCAAGTGGAACAATGCTTTCCTTGCTTCCCTCTGCCAAAGGTGCGCTGTCTCCCCACAAGTCCGTAGCATCAAAAGCGGCAAAGCCTTCCATGCCAAACATTACCCGGGCTGTCTTTTTTCCGTTGCGGTAAAGTCTCTTAAGCAAAGAAGAAGGAAGTTCCTGTCCCATTGCAAAGCCCAGCGAATCCAAAGAAACACCTGCCCTTCCCTGCTCGGAGTCAAAGTCCTTGTTCCAAAGTCCCCAGTAGCCCGGCCCCGGAACCTCATTCTTTTTTAAAGAAGAAACATGAAGGTAGCGGCACCAGTTCCAGAAGAGTTCATTTGCAAAGGGTGATTTTTCCATGCTCTTGGACAAAATATCTTCTATAAATATGCTGTTTTCTTCCGTGGACTCAAGCGTAAGTTTTTCCTGGTTGTAAAGCTCCGCAAATTCAGAAACGTGTTCCTTAAAGGAATCCGAATATTCGCAGGAGGATGCAAAGCAGAGTTTTTTTAGCGCAAAGTCAGAAGACCAAGTGGCAAGAGAATTTTGCGAAGAATGAACATTTCCCTTCTTTAAGTTGTAGCTTCCCTTGCGCCAGGCACTCTGAACGTCTATGTAAATAACTACTTCGTCAGCAGAATCTACGATTAAGTTTGCGCCAGAAGTTTTTACCCTTCCACCTGAACAAACTGCGGTTGCCATAAGGGTAAATGGAATTCCGTGGGTGTCCTGCAGGGCTATTGTGTCGTCTGCAAGTGCTATTGCCTTGGTAACAAAATTTCCACGGTCAAAGTTTGCCCTAAGATGGATGCTCTTTGGAGTGGAAGCACCAATGTGGATTATAACAACGTCCTGGGTCTGGCTTACAAATACGTCTCGGTAGTATTCAATGCTGCTTCCCCTTCTTCCTCCGCTAAAGATTGCTGTGCTTGGCAGGGGGCTTTCAGAGGTAAACGTCGTGTTTGCAACTCCGGTCTCAAAGTCCAGGGAACGCTTGTAGCCGGAACATTCGCTGTAGGGAACTACACCTTCTGCAAGAAAAAAATCTATGTGGAATTCTCCGGCAGTCTGGTACATTGCGTGGTTCTTTACGATTGGATTAAAACAGCTGTGAATCAAATCCT
>JAGACC010000216.1 GCA_017614295.1 Treponema sp. | reverse complement strand
CTTCGGGATAAGTTGCAGATGCAATCGCAGAAAAAACAGGATACAGGGCACTTGCCCCATCAAGAACAGGAATATTTCCATCAATCTGAAAATCTGATTTTGTATAATTTATTTTAGAATTCCTGTCAAAAGGAAGATATTCATTCAAATCAATTGAAAGGTTCAAGACTTCCTTGCTTCCAGCTACGACAGCTATCATTCCAGACTTTCTATGCGAGAGATTAAATTTTATTCCTGAATACAGAAGGCCTGCCATTCCCAATAAAGAAATGACAATGAAAAACAAAAAAGCGTTTTTCTTCATATCACATTCCGTGAACTGAGATTGAATACAGTATAAGGAATAAAAATCCCCCCACAGCCACAATCCACAGTAAAATAATTATCGAGGACATTCTAATGCGCTTTTTTAAGGATTTTCTTCTAGCGGCATTTCCCTTACTTGTCCTGCAAAACTGTATTATAGAAATTACAAGAGTCAGAAATGCTATGACAGGAAGTGCCAAAAGTATAAATTCCATTTTCTCTCCTCAATTTTCCGCATCCCAGACAGCGGTAGGCCTCATAGAAAGATCCCCCAAAAGGCATGGAAGCTGCCCTTTAGGGGTTATTCAGCAAGCTACTTTAGGACAACGCGGCAGAACTTCTTCTTTCCTGCCTTTACAACAAATTCTCCGTCCTTATCCGCATCAGAAGTCTTAAATACAGCCTTTACATCTGTAACGCTATTTCCGTTAACAGTTGCCCCGCCCTGCTGAATCAAACGGCGAGCGTCAGACTTTGTTGCGCAAAGCTTTGTGTTAAAGAAAAGATCGCAGGCGTTAACTCCGGCATCAAATTCAGCCTTGGAAAGTTCAACAGTCGGCATCTGGGACTTGTCTCCACCGCCACCAAAAGCAGCCTTTGCTCCAGCCACTGCATTGTCTGCCTCTTCCTTGCCATGAATGTCCTTTACAACCTCGTAAGCAAGTGTCTTCTGAGCTATGCGGCTTTCCGGATGTTCCTTCTGCTGGGCGCAAATTTCTTCAATCTGCTCGCTTGGAAGGAAGGTAAAGACCTTAAGGTATTCAATAACCTTGGAGTCATCGCTGTTATAGAGGTACTGGTAAATCTGGTAGGGAGAAGTCTTTGTCTTGTCAAGCCAAAGTGCATTTCCTTCGCTCTTGCCAAACTTCTTTCCGCTTGGGTCAAGGATAAGCGGCATGGTAAAAGCATAGGCGGTTTTGTTCAGCATCTTGCGGATCAAGTCAACACCGGTCGTTATGTTTCCCCACTGATCGCTTCCAGCAACCTGCATGATGCAGTTCTTTGTTTCATAAAGGTGGAGGAAGTCGTAGCCCTGGAGCAAGGTATATGAAAATTCTGCCCAAGTAATTCCGCTTTCAAGACGGCGGCGGATTATGTCCTTGTCCAGCATGTAGTTTACGTTTATGTACTTGCCTATGTCGCGCATAAAGTTAAGAAGGGTGTAGTCCTTCATCCAGTCGTAGTTGTCTACAAGTTCTGCCCTGCCTTCAAGAAGCCTGTCTACCTGAGCCTGAATAGCCTTGATGTTTTTGTTAACGGCTTCTTCAGAAATAATATCACGCTCAGCCGTAGGACGAGGATCACCGATTCTACCGGTTGCGCCTCCGCAAAGAAGGACAGGATGATGCCCCGCGTTACAAAGTCTCTTTGCCATGCACAGTGATGAATAATGGCCAAGGTGAAGGCTGTCTGCCGTGGGATCTGTTCCCCAGTAAAAAGAAAAAGGCTTTCCGTCCAAAACCTTCTGCAAGTCGCTTTCCTCTCCGGCTACGTCCTTTATAAGACCGCGCCATTTTAAATCTTCATACAACGTCATTTTTTTGTCCTTTGTTTTAGTCTTACAACAAGTGATTGCTAGAGATAGTACCATTTTACGATAAAAATTACAATGACATTCTAAAGGTGATTTTTATTGAATTTTACAGGCCGTTTGCGCTATAATCAAGGCATGATGTATGGAATTTTCCGGGTGGGATGCGTAAGCCCTGCCCTTGCCATCGCAGACTGCGATTATAATGCCGGACAAATCGTTAGTGCAATTAACGAAGCAGACAAAAAAGAAATAAAGCTTCTTGTTTTTCCAGAGCTTTGCATTACGGGCTACACCTGCCAAGACCTCTTTTTGCAGGACAAGCTTCTTGATTCATCCCTGGAAGCACTTGTAAAAATTGCAAAACAGACGGAGGACACATCCGTACTTTCTGCAGTGGGACTTCCCTTTAGGCTGAACAATGCCCTGTTTAACTGCGCAGCCTTTATCTACCGGGGAAAAATTCTTGCCCTGGTACCAAAGACATTCATTCCAAACTATTCTGAATTCTACGAAAGGCGTTGGTTCTCCCCTGCCCAGGGTAAGCTCCAGCAGCCGGTTTACATAAACGAAGAATTTAGCGAAGTTCCCTTTGGCACAGACATTTTAATCGAAGACAAAAACAATCCGCAAATTAAAATCGCAGCGGAAATATGCGAAGACCTTTGGGTACCCCTTTCGCCATCCACACTCCACGCGCTTAACAATGCAACAGTAATTGCAAACCTTAGCGCAAGCAACGAGGTTATAGGCAAAGCAGAATACCGCCGCACGCTGGTAAAAGCCCAGTCCGCAAAGACAATCACCGCTTACCTCTATTCGGATGCAGGACGGGACGAAAGCACTACGGACATGGTATTTGGCGGTCACAACATCATAGCATTAAACGGTTCCATCAAGGCGGAATCAAAGCTCTTTAGCGACTGCTCAAAAATTTTATGCTGCGACCTGGACATGGAGCTTATACAGAACGAAAGGCTACGCACAACAACCTATGCCGCAAGCTCTGCAAAAATTGGTGCGGATCCTGCAAGCGACTACCATACCGTCTATATCGAATTCAAAGACAGCAAGGGTCAGCAAGGCTCAATAGGATTCTCCGCTAGTTCAGGCGGAAAAAAAGATGCAGCAAATGAATTCTTAGGATTCATAGACCCCCACCCCTTTGTTCCTTCCGACAAGGAAAAAAGAAGCGAAAGGTGCCGGGAAGTAATAGAGCTTCAGGCTGAAGGACTTGCCAAAAGGTTGCGCCACATCCACGCAAAGAATGCAGTCATTGGTCTTAGCGGAGGATTGGATTCCACACTTGCCCTTTTGGTAACATGCCGTGCCTTTGACAAATGCTCACTGGACAGAAGCGGAATCTGGTGCGTAACAATGCCCTGCTTTGGAACAACTGGACGCACTTACGGAAACGCATGCTCACTTGCAGAAAAAACAAATACAACGCTAAAGGAAGTGGACATAAAAAAAGCCGTTCTCCAGCACTTTGAAGATATTGGTCAGGACGAAAACATTCACGACGTAACCTACGAAAACAGTCAGGCCAGAGAGAGAACTCAGATTCTTATGGACCTTGCAAACAAGACAGGCGGCATCGTAATAGGAACAGGAGACTTAAGCGAACTTGCCCTTGGCTGGTGCACATACAACGGTGACCACATGTCCATGTACGGAGTAAACGCATCCATTCCAAAGACACTTGTGCGCTACCTTGTTGACTATTTTGCAGACGAAGCGGAACAGGCAGGAAACGCAGAACTTTGCAAGGTTCTAAGGGACATACTTGACACACCTGTAAGCCCGGAACTCCTTCCACCGGAAAAGGGAACAATCAGCCAGAAAACGGAGGAACTTGTTGGCCCATACGAGCTTCACGACTTCTTCCTTTACTATATGCTGCGCCGTGCCTATTCCCCCAAGAAGATTTTCTTCCTGGCAAGGATTGCATTCAAGGACAGGAGCGAATATCCTGCAGAAACAATACTCAAATGGCTAAAGAGCTTCTACAGAAGATTCTTTGGACAGCAGTTCAAGAGGAGCTGTATGCCGGACGGAGCAAAGGTTGGTACGGTAAGCCTTTCCCCACGCGGAGACTGGAGAATGCCAAGCGACTCTAGCGCAAACCTCTGGCTCAAGGAGATAGAGGAACTCGAGAGGGGACTGTAATGTTTTCTTACCAGCACGAATACCATGCGGGAAACCATGCGGACATTTTTAAGCACGTCTGCCTAACACTCATTCTGGAAAGCCTCTGCAAAAAGGACAAGCCCTTTACCCTTATAGACATGCACGCAGGATCGGCACTTTATTCGCTGAATGACGAGCGTCTTTTAAAAACAGGAGAAGCAGAAAGCGGAATAAAAAAGCTTTTTGAATTCTGTTCGGTTCACAGCATTACCCTTCCGGAAGGAATGAAGGAATACCTTAAGGCGGAGGAGCCTTATCTAAAGAACGGACTTTATGCAGGTAGCCCGGAAATTGCAAGGCTTTACATGAGGAATGGAGACGCGCTTTTCTTAACGGAGATGCATCCCCAGGCAGCAAAGAATCTTTCGGAAAACATGAAGATGCCCCTTCTAAAAGCAAAAGAAGACTCTTCGTTTAAAGAAGAAAAATGCCCTGTAAAGCCCGTAATAAAAATTGAAGACTCATACGCAGCCCTTAACGCCCTTACCCCTCCAAAAATAAAGCGGGGACTCATCCTTTGCGACCCAAGCTACGAAGATGCATCCGACTACAAAAATGTAACGCAGGCAATAAAAAACGCCCACAAAAAATGGAACACGGCAGTTATTGCAGTTTGGTATCCTCTTTTGCAAAGAAGAAAAAACGAGACGGCACAAATGCTAAGCTCACTGGAAGACTACGTAAAGCTTGGATTGAACCAGGTGCAGACTGTAAGACTAGAAATGACCGTTAAGAATCCAGATGAACTTGACCAGGACAGCAATGCCCACCTCTACGGAAGCGGAATGTTCATCATAAATCCGCCATGGCAAGTAAAAGAAAAGATGGAAAAGGTTGCATCCGTCCTCAAAAAAATTCTTGTTTAAGAGAAAGCATTTTTAGAAAAGCGTTTAAAACCAGAACCTGAATCCGGCCTGAAGCGGCAAATGTGCGGCAGGAAATTTTAACCCGTCGTCACCAGCAAAGTTCAGTCCAAATTCAAGAGCGCCCTGCATGTATGTCTCCAGAAAGTCAAAGACAAAGAGGTTTGCACCAAGGACAATCCGTGTTCCAAAAAACAAATGCTCAAGACCTTCATCCTTATCCATGTAGGAAGAAAAAACAAGCCCCGGTCCAATGTATGAATGAAGCATTCCAAAAAGCTTGGGGTTGTTCATCCAATAGTCTATGTAGCCGCCTGCACTCCATTCATCCTGGGAACTGTTGCAAAAAGCAGCAAACACTAAGGGATATTCGCTTACCCTAAGGGTAACTCCAGCCCTCCAAGAAGAGTCGCTCCCTATTGGGGAGTATCCAAATTCACCGCCAAGTCCAAGGTCAGCAAAAAGAGGAAGAGCTAGAGTCAAAAGCACAAGGCAGAGCATCACTTTTTTACTTTTCATAAAAATGATGATAGCAAAAAATCCCTTATGTGTCAAAGTGAAAGCCTTACGAGAAGACAATTGTTCCTGCAGAAGCGGATGCCTTTATCGTAGAATTTTCCGTGAACTTTCCGGCAAGCACGTCTTTTGCAAGAGCGTTTTCCACGTAGGTTTGTATTGCCCTCTTAACAGGTCTTGCACCAAAAGACGGATCGTAGCCAGCGTCTGCAATAAAGTCTATTGCGCTTTCGTCAAAGACAAGGTGAATGCGTCTTTCTTCCAGCCTTCTTACAACCCGGTCAAGCTGTATGCGGACAATGCCCTTTATGTTTTCCTTTGCAAGGCGGTTGAACATGATTACTTCGTCTATGCGGTTAAGGAATTCAGGACGGAATGTCTGCTTTAAAAGAGCATCTATCTTTTGCTTTACAGAGTCGGTCTCAGAATTGTCCTTTGCTTCAAGAATAAGGTCGCTTCCAAGGTTGCTCGTCATTATGATGATAGTGTTCTTAAAGTCTACGACACGCCCCTGACCGTCCGTAAGCCTTCCGTCATCCAGAACCTGGAGCAGAATGTTAAAGACATCGGGATGAGCCTTTTCCACTTCGTCAAAGAGGATAACGCTGTAGGGTCTTCTGCGCACTGCTTCCGTAAGCTGTCCACCTTCGTCATAACCAACGTATCCTGGCGGCGCTCCAATCAAGCGGGTAACGGAAAACTTTTCCATATACTCACTCATGTCTATTCTGGTAAGAGCCTTTTCGTCGTTAAAGAGAAAGTCTGCAAGAGTCTTTGCAAGTTCAGTTTTGCCAACACCTGTAGGCCCAATGAACATGAATGACCCCAAAGGTCTGTTTGGATCGCTCAAGCCTGCACGGTTACGCCTTATCGCGTCAGAAACAGATGCAACTGCCGCTTCCTGGCCGATTACCCTCTTGTGCAAAACGTCTTCCAGTTCCAGATACTTCTGCTTTTCGCTTGCCATCATCTTGGAAACAGGAATGCCTGTCCAAGTGCTAACAACACGGGCTATGTCTTCTTCCGTAACTTCTTTTCGCAAGAGGCTCTTTCTTTCTTCGCTTATGTTCTGCGCACCGGATGAACCCTTTGATTCGCTTTCCTGTGCGGCTGCAAGCTGTTTTTCCAGAGAAGGTATAAGGGAATACTTTAGCTCTGCGGCTTTTTCCAAGTTACCGTCCCTGGTGTACTTTTCCATTTCAAAGCGGGCTTTTTCCAAGTCTTCCTTTATCTTGCGGCTTCCTTCGATGGCACTCTTTTCGTTCTGCCACTGAAGCTTCATTGCATCGCGGCGGCTTGTAACTTCCGCAATTTCTTTTTCCAGTTTTTCCAAGCGTTCCTTGCTTGCCTGATCATCCTCTTTGGAAAGGGACTGCTTTTCTATTGCAAGCTGAAGGATTTTTCTTTCCAGCTGATCAAGTTCCACCGGTTGGGATTCAATTTCCATCTTAATGCGGCTGGCTGCTTCGTCAACAAGGTCTATTGCCTTATCCGGAAGGAAGCGGTTTGTTATGTAGCGGTTGCTGAGTGCTGCTGCCTCTACAAGTGCCTCGTCGTTTATCTTTACGCCATGATGAATTTCGTACTTGTCCCTAAGGCCACGGAGAATCGCTATCGTATCTTCAAGAGACGGCTCTGCGCAAAGAACCTGCTGGAACCTACGCTCAAGGGCTGCATCCTTTTCTATGAACTTGCGGTATTCATCAAGGGT
>JAGACC010000026.1 GCA_017614295.1 Treponema sp. | reverse complement strand
TGCAAAAAAAAAGACTGTCGCTTTTATTTGCAACAGTCTTCGTGATGGAGATGAGGGAAGTCGAATCCCTTACCTCCTGCATGCCATGCAGGCGCTCTAGCCAGTTGAGCTACACCCCCAGATGTAGAATTAGTTTATCATAAAAGAATAAACATGGTCAAGTGGGGGCTTTTGCGGTTACAGGGTGCCGTTGTTCTTTATAACGTCCCTGTACCAGTAGGCGCTGTCTTTTGGCGTGCGCTTTTGGGTTTCGTAGTCTACGTGCACAAGACCGAACCTTTCGGTGTAGCCGCGTGCCCATTCAAAGTTATCCAGAATAGACCAGTGGAAGTAGCCGCTTATGTTTGCCCCGTCCTGGATGGATTTTGCAAGCTCGTTCAGGTAGGCTTTTGTAAAGTCTATGCGGAGCGTGTCGTGAATCTTTCCGTCCTCTGACATAAAGTCGTTGGTGCTAAGGCCGTTTTCGCTTATGATTATAGGCTTCTTGTAGCGGTCGTAGATGTGCTTTGTAAAGTAATGCATGGATCGCGGAGTAATGTTCCACTTTGCACCGGTCGTGTGGTAGCCGAATGGGAAGTTCTGGATGGAAAATCCCTGCTCCTTGTCCTTGTCTGTCTTTGGCGCACAGATGGCAACACCTTCGTAAATGTTCTGCCCGTGGAAGTCTACAGGGGAAGAGATAATCTTCATGTCTCCGTCAAGAATTTCCGGCATGTCCGAACCGAACGCCTTTTCTGCTCCTTCCGGATAGTGGCCAAGGTAAATCGGGTCGCACCAGTAGTGCAGGCAGCCGCTGTAAAATTCACCGGATCCCTTCTGGGGGAGCCATGATTCTTCTTTTTCCTCAAAGACATCCATTGATTTTTCAAAGGCTTCTATGTCCTCTGCAGAATCAGTGAGCGGGAAATTTGCAAAGCCGCAGTGGGCAAAGCCAACTTTTGTTCCTGCAGAAGTATTTGCCCTTACTGCCTGAACCATGGTTCCCTGGGTAAGAAGAAGGTTGTGTACTATGTTGAGATGCTCGCGCTGTGAAACTGCAAGACCTGGTGCCATCCAGCCCATGTATCCGCCAAGAATGCAAGGCATCTCGTTAAGTGTAAAGAAATTTTTTACGCGGTCGCCAAATTTTTTTACGATAAGTTCCGTGTATTCACCAGCCCAGTAGCGTACGTCCCTGTTGCGCCAACCACCCTTGCGTTCAAGAACAAGTGGCAAGTCCCAGTGAAAGAGGGTAAGCCAAGGAGTTATGTTTTTTTCCAGAAGAGAATCTATGAGGCGGTCGTAAAAGTCCAGTCCCTTCTGGTTTACGCTTCCGTGAATTGCACCTCCCTTTGTGTCGCTGTCGTAGCTTAACACGCGTGGCCATGCAACGGAAAAGCGGTAGTTTGGAATTCCCAGTTCGGAGAAAAGCTCAATGTCTTCCTTGTAGCGGTGGTAGTGGTCGCAGGCAATGTCTCCTGACGCACCAAATTTTGTTTTGCCGGGTGTGTGGCTAAAGGCATCCCAAACGGATTCCTGTCTGCCGTCTTCTTTTGCAGCTCCTTCAATCTGATAGCTGGCGGTTGCAGCACCCCATATAAAGTCTTTTGGAAAAGTCATAAGTTCACCTCCATCCTTTGCGACAATATAGCATAAGCAAAAAAAGATTCAGCCAAAAAAACACTTTTTTTGTCAAAAAGCAATTAAAATTAAAAATTTTTCTTAGCCTGTAATTCCGATTTGAACGATTACCGGGTCAAGTCCGGTAATGATAAGTCTGCGCAATAGTCGACATTTGACCTTATAGACACTGATGGTTCATCAAAATTGCCAACCGCTCAGACTAGCGTTTTTGCTTATTAAAACCGGGTAAATACTTTTGCTTATATTTACAGTGTAGCAATATTGATTAGGATTGTCATTCAAGTTGTAGTTTAAAAATGCTGAACTTATTTGTCTGTTCCCAGAATTACATCCTGAACATAAATGTCGCGGTTTTTGTCTATGCTGAATTTTATTCTTATTTTCTGATCTGATTTTGTCTTTTCCCAGGGGCGTGTGTAGGTTAAGATTGCATCTGCAATTCCCTGCTTTTGGGGAGTAAAGATGTAATACTGCTTTCCGCCTGCTCCAACGGTGCGCTCGTCCTTTTTTTCCTGAACATATTTTTCGTCAGTTACTTTTATAACTTTGTCCGGAGTTAGACGGTATGACCAAGAGTATCCTGTTGTTGGATTTGCGCAAAGCGTAACGGTACATGAGCTAGGCTCTTTGCTTTTTGCAGTTGTATTTAAAACGGTTATTTCTACCGGGCTGCCATTGTTTTCGTATTTATAAACTACCGTTGCCGGTTTTTTAGGAACGCTTTCGCACCCCATAAGCACTACCGCCGCCAAAGAAACTGCTCCAACAAAAAAACTGAACCTGTTCATAAATTACCTCTCAAAATAAGAGTATAGATATAAAGATGAATTTTTACAATATGAATGCTATGCCATACACCTTTAAAAAACAAAACGGCCGCCGGAAGAACCAGCGACCGTTCATCTTAAGATAGTGTAGTGTTTACTACGCTAGGCTTAGAACCATACCTGGAGTGCTACAGGGATTGCCCATACGAACTGCTTTGGTTCACCATCATCATTTGGCTTACCGATAACACCAGTTCCGTCTGCTGTACCAGCAAGGCTACCGCTGTTTGTGATTCCCTGGAATGCAACACCGATAGAACCGTTAGAAGATACGCTCTTTACAACGCCAAGAGAGAATGCGAGGTGATCAGAGTTGTCAGCCTTCTCTCCGTCATAACCAACCTTTGAAGCATAGCGAACGTCTGCGTTCAAACCAAGACCGTCACCGAGGTCATAGTCTACGCCAACTCCAGCATCGAAGCGTGGGTCAACCTTTTCGCCATAGTACATGTAGAATGCACCGTTTGCGTTAACCTTGAGCTCTGGCATAACCTGGTAAGAAGCACCAAGAGCGAACTTTGTCTTTACAGCTTCTGGAGAGTTGTCCTTTCCGTCTTTGATTACGTTGTACTGGAAACCTACGCCAGCTGTAAGACCTT
>JAGACC010000215.1 GCA_017614295.1 Treponema sp. | reverse complement strand
TTCAGATGACGAGACCGACGTATAGGTAATCTGGTACAAACCTGACGGCAGGTTAATAACATCCTTTACGACAGGAGCCAAACCTTCCGGTCTGTAAACATAATAGCTTGTTCCAGTTGTGTTCTGCGTTATGAATTCAACTTCTTCTCCGGCAGGATTCTGAGCTACAAGAACTGTAGAGAATGAAATTGAATTGTTGTTCATATATGTTGTAAGGTCTGAAAGGCTGTACTTGCTGAAAGCTTCTGGAGTTACCGTTCCAGATGTTATGTAGACTATGCCCCTCTTCTTTTCTGCATTGATCAAGTCGTTTGCGGCAAGGCGAACTCCAAGGTCCAAGGCTGCAGTTGGGGAATATGGATTCTTAAGTGCTGTAACAGAGAATGTGTTAAGAGCATCAGGAGAACCGGTAAATTCTGTAACAGGAACTGAGCCTACGGAAATAATCTGAACCTTTCCCTGTCCGTTCATTGCGGCGGTAAGTTCGCGCACGGCAGAGTCCACCTGTTCTGCATAAGCCTGCATCTCTATTGAGCGGTCAATAAGAATCGTAAAGTCTGCATATTCATTGTTGTTGGCAGAACCCACAAGCCTCATCTCGGAAACAGGTCTCTTGTTTTCCGTGATGAAGAAGTTGTTTTCGTTAAGGCCTACAACCGGCTGTCTCTTGCGGTTTTCTACGCGGACTTCCACAGTAACCTGAGGATACTTTTCTGAAACTACGCGTTCAATCTGGACAAAATATCCGCCTACAAGTTCAGAGACCTTGGACATTACATAGATGTCGTTTGCCTTGAAGTCTGTTACTACAAGGTTTCCGTTGCGGTCTGGCACGGCACTTGTTAAAGCACCAGTTTTTCCTGTAGTGGCGTTTTCGCATACAGAACCGGAAGCGCTGTCTATTGTTACCACGCGGTTTTTGTCTGCAAGAAGAAGATATGAGCCTATGTTCCTCATTGTTTCCGGGCGGGCAAAAGACTTTTCGTTAACAAGGTTGCCTACAAAGTTTCCGGAGCGGTCAAATTCGTAGATTGCACCCTTTACGCTGTCTGCAACATAGATTAAGTCATTTACTACTGCAATTCCTGTAGGAGACTTTAAGCCGTCAAAGTCTGCGGTTTTTCCGCCAAAATGAAGCAGTCCGTTTCCTTCCTGGTCAAATACGACTACGCGGTTGTTGCCAAAGTCCGTAACATAGATGTTGCCGAATGAATCCTGGGCCAAATACTGGGGTCCAACAAGCTCCCCTTCACCGCGGCCTTTCTTTCCATAGTACTTTATGAAGTTTCCGTCCTTGTCCAAGAGAGAAAGCCTGTCTCCTGCAAATTCGCTGACAAGGAGGTTTCCGTCGCTAAGCCTGATTATGTCCATTGGGCGGTCAAAACCGTTTACCGGTCCGCGGCACCTCTTTATAATCACTCCGTTAACATCGTAGTGGAGAAGCTCGTTTGTTCCGTATGCTACAACCCAGATTGTTCCGTCTGCATTTGGAAGGGATGAAACTGGCTGGCTGTAGAGGAGTACGTTTCCGTTTGCCTTGGGGAAATTTCCTGCCTCGGTATAATGCTCGGTAAAAGAATAGTCCTGCTGGGTAATGCGGCGGTCGCTTACGATTTCTATCCTGTTCTGAAGGAGGATGTCTCCGTAACCTGCTTCAAAGGCTGAATTCCAAGACTGAAGGGCTGCACCTTCAATTCCTGCCTTGTAATATGCCTTTCCCAACCAGTCGAGTATTATGTTTTCTCCGGGAAGATAATCCAGTGCACGCTCAAATTCCAGGATTGCTTCGCTGTAGGCTCCCCTGTAGTAGCTTTGAACTCCCCTGCGGAATTCATCTGCTGCCCATCCGCTAATGGATGATGCTGATGAAGCGGAACTGCCGGCATAACTACCGCTAGAAGAGGAGTTTCCACCTTCGCTTGTCTGAGAAAACAAAAAACCTGTTCCTGCCAATGCGGCAATCAAAATAATATAAACTGACTTTTTCATTGATCCACCTGTTCAGCTTCATATAAGTGCTTAGAAATTACTTCGTTTTCGCTGTCTTTCTTTTTTGCCTGCTCAAGGAACTTCCTTGCCTGGGAATACAGTCCCATCTTGTAGTAGACCCAGCCTATGCTGTCCAAGCAAGCTGCACTGTCCGGAGCAAGGGAAAGAGCCTTTTTGCAATATGAAAGAGCCTTTGCCAAGTCCTTGTTCTGTGAGGCAAGAACGTAGCCCAGGCCGTTAAGTGCTGTAGGATTGTTTTCGTCTGCTTCGAGGGCTTTTTCGTAGTAGCTTATGCAAGTTGCGGAATCACCCTTCTCCCATGCGCTGTAGGCAAAAGAGGCATATAGTGAAGCGGCCTTGTAGCCAGACTTCATGAGGTTGTTAAGTTCAAAATCTGCAAGCTGCTGCCTTCCCGTCATTGAATAAATGATTGCAAGAAGATAGCGGCACTGAAGCAGCCTGTCGTTTTCCGGTGTTTTTTTTGCCGAAGCCCCATTACCGTTCTGGGAAGCAGAGTCACCGCCAAAAGCAGTCACAACCTGCTCAAGGTAAATCATCGCGTCATCGTAGCGTTTGAGCTTTGCATAGCACAGGCCAAGGTAGTACGCAAGGTCAACCGGATCTGCCCCGCTGTCTGGAGGCAAAGACAGGAAGAATGAAAGTGCGCCTGTATAATTCATGCGGTTATAAAGAGAAATGCCTTCTTCAAGCGCGTCCTGTTCAGCCATTAAATTCTCCTAAAACGACTCTTAGCAAAAAGTCTTTTTGCAAAATTCCGTATTCACGGCCGGTTCCGCATAAAGAACGGAAATTGACACATAACCTTCCGCTACGGCTTTTGCATCGGAAAATTCATCTCCGTAACAACGGACATCGCCTCCGCCAACACAATTGCTGTAAGTCTTTCCGTCTGCTCCCTTTGAAACAAGGGTGTGGTCTCCACAATAGAAGCGACGGCACGGCTTTGTAAATTTCTCGCCTTTGTAGGAATCTATAGAAGGGGCGTTGACATTGATAAAATATTCATAGTTCATCCCCTCATCTATATTTCGGATTTTTCCGCACAAGACTAAAAGGTTTTTGAGATTTTTAAGAGCAAATTCTGCTAAAGCACCGTAATTATATTCATTTTCATCCCCGGAGAGAGGATTTTTGTCCGTACTAAGGGCAATTCCCGGTATTCCAGTCAAGGCAGCCTGTCTTGCAGCCCCGCAAGTACCGGAATAAACTATGTCCGTACCAAGGTTGTAGCCTTTGTTTATGCCGGAAATGATGGCATCTGGTCTTGAAGGAAGGAAATCCCCGCTCAAAGAAGAAAGAACGCAGTCCGTTGGGGTTCCGTCCAGTGCAAATTCATTCTGCGCCCTGCGTTCAAGATAAAGCTCCTTCCACATATTTATGCAGGAGGAAGCTCCAGACTTGTTGTGCAAAGGGGCTACAATCCAAACCTCATGTTCCCTGCGTAGGACAGAGGCTAGTGTCTGCAAACCTGGGGCATCAAATCCGTCGTCATTGGTAAGAAGAAGTTTCATATAAGACGCACACCTTTTGCTGGCTTTACGACGTAGAATTCAGGCTTGAACCTGAATATGCGCTCGTATTCCAAGAGTTTTTCCTTGTAGGCTTCAAGGTCGCACTTGCGGAGAATAGTATAGGTGCAGCGTCCGAAGCCTTTGCCTGTAATGCGGCCACAGTTCACCGGGTTGCGGAGGTCGTCCGGGCTTTCGTCCAGCTCCTGAACGCGCTTTAGAAGCCAGTCTATCTCCGGGCAGGAAATGTCGTACAAATCGCGCATGTCTTCGTGGCTGTGGTTTATGGCTCGGGCAAAGGTTGCAAAATCTTCCTTCTGGAGGGCAGCCTCGCACTTGAGTATGTTCTTGTGTTCATTCATAACGCATACAAGGTGGCGGCGCAAGTCTTCGTTAACTACGGAAAGAACCTCGTTCACCTCTGGTCCGTTGTCCGCATAGTACCAGCCTCCGTATACATTAGCCCTACGCTCCTTTAGCTCTCCAAGAAGAAGTACGTTCTCCGGCTGGAAAAGGCTTTCCTCGTTCCAAGTGGTGATTCTTGGCACGCGGGCATCCGTAAGGACTACAATCTTATCCTTGAACTTGAATGGCACTATGTCAAAGGTGTTCCTGGCATAATCAGTAAGAACAAGGGAATTTTCCTTTGAGTGTATTACAGTAAAATTGTCCGCCTTAAAGCCTGCGTTTCCGTAGAACTGGATGTTTGCCCTCTCAAGGACGCGCATAATCTCTTCCAGCGGGCACTTGAAGCGGTGAAGCTCCCTTATTGCCCATGCAGAGGCTATTTTTACCGCATTCGTTATTCCAAAGCCAGCGGAAGGCAGTATGTCTGAATAAACGGTAAAGTTCATTCCGGAGCATTCAAAACCGCTTGCCCCGAAACCGTAGATGACGGATTTTATGGCGTTTGCCCACTTGTCCTCCTTCTTGTACTTTAGGGAGGAAAGGGTCGAGCGTTTCTTTTCCTTTAGCTGAACAAAGTTAAAGCGCAGGTTTGTGTCGCTTCTCTTTGACACGCCTATGTAAACGGGAAGGTTTACGGCCATGGAAAGAGTCTTGTCCTTAAAAAACCACGTATGCTCGCCAAGAATATGAATCCGTCCAGGAGCACAAGCCATTACGGCCGGCTTTTCGCCATATTCATCTTTATGAGCTTCTACTAATTGTTCCATTACTATCCCCGGACATTTTTTTTAATAATTCAGCAACAGGGCATTATTATGATAAACAGACTTTGACTGTTGCCATTTTATTTACAAGATAATAGAATAATATAATGATTTGCATAATTTTACAAGTTTTTTACGCAATTTTTTCTGGAATCATGGAAGCGGCCGCGATTTCTAACGAACTATGCAGCTTTGGCTCGCCTTTTCTAGCGCTTTTTTGCCTTGTTCCGCTCTACATAGCTCTTTTCAGGGCAAAATCATACCTTGAGTCATTCCTTGTGGCTGCCCTTCAGATACTTACGGTTCACGTAATTTCAAGCTTGTGGCTTGCAAACTTCCACGGATACGCTGTCTTTACGCTGGGTGCAAGCGCTATCGGGACCGCATTCGAGGGCGGTATATGCGCCGGGGTCTTCATGCACGCTCTGGTAAGCCTTACGGAAAGCAGAAAGGCAAGGCTTATGGAAGAGGGAGGCTCTCTTGGCATAGCGGCATCCGGAAGAACAAGCATGATTGAGGGGCGTTTTTTACGCTTTACAAGGCAGTACCTTGTGGCGGGGAGAATTTTCTTCTTTACATTCATCTGGGTCTTCTGGGAGTGGCTAAAGTCTACCGGAGACATGGCATACCCCTGGGGAACCATTTTTATGGCGGCATACAGGTGGAAGATATTCACTCAGATTGCGGACATAACCGGGGTTTGGGGAATAACCTTTATCTGGACGCTTGTAAATGCACTTTTTGCTGAAGGTCTAAGGCTTCTTTCCGTACTGAACAATGCTCAGGAGTCTGGAAAGCTTGCATACTCATACAGAAAGACAGCAGTCTTTACGGCGATTGTCTGGTCAGCATGCGGAATTTACGGTCTTGCACAGTATTTTATGCCCCGGAAAGCGGAAAAATACCTTAACACGATAGTAGTACAGCAGAACATTGACCCTTGGGAAGCGGGAGACAGGGTTTCCATACCAATCTCAAAGAAGCTTACGGAAAGGGAATTCAACAAGATGAAGGATGAAGGTGTAAAGCCAGACCTTGTTGTCTGGAGCGAGGGTGTTCTTGACCATTCATTCCCGGCAGGCAGAAACTTCTACAAGGTATTCCCGGAGGAAGAAAGCTTGTGCGACTTTATTGCAAGGCTTGACACACCGTTCATCATAGGCGGAGGGGCAAAACTCAACGCTTCAAAGAGAAAGTTTTCAAACAGCGCGATTCTTTTTGACGGCAGCGGAAACTATGCGGGATTCTACTCAAAGAAGCACCTGGTTCCTTTTGCAGAGCAGATTCCCTATGCGGACAATCCCCTGATGAACTTTATCACGGAGGATCTTGTTAAGCTTCCTGGCACCCTTACCAGAGGTACGGAATTCACGCTCTTTACAATACCCATCAATTCCTTAGAGTACTGGAGCGAACCAATTGAATTCAACATGGAGCCATATTCCTACATCTCCCTGGACGAAAACGGAAATTCAGACCCTCTGGCAACGGAAAAATACATACGAAACCTTGGCAGAAACCCTCAGGAATTTGTCTCTTTTACAACGCCGATCTGCTTTGAGGACGCATTTACGGATGTTTGCCGCCCCCTGTTCAACATGGGAAGCGAAATCTTCATCAACATAACAAACGACTCCTGGTCGCGGATGGCTTCTGCGGAATACCAGCATTTTATCGTGGCAAGCTATCTTGCAATCGAATACAGGACTACCCTGCTTCGCTGTGCAAATTCCGGATACTCAGTGCTTGTTGACCCTGTAGGACGTATTCTTAAAGACCTTCCCCTCTTTACGGAAGACGCTATGGGCATACATGTACCGATTTTTAAGCACAAAGCAACTATCTATTCAAGATACGGAGACCTTCTTGTCCACTCCATACTGATTTTCCTTGCTGTAATGCTTGTTCTCTGCATTCTTTACGTGAATTTTGGCGGGGAAAGGTTAAATGGCATGCAGTATGAATTTGAGGCTGACGGTGAAAAGTCTGGTTCCACAGTTGAATTTTCTGATTCAAATGCGGCTAAAAACTCCGGCAAAAGCAATGAATCCTTGGGCAAAACAAGGTCTTTAAGAGGAAAAACGCCCCGTAATCAGAAAAACGAGGCTGAAACAAGGGCTAATGAAGGCTCAGCAAAGAAATCTGCAAAAGCAAAGGCTGACACGGCTTTACCGGAAAAACGGGCTTCTTCTGCAAAAAATATGTCTTCTGCAAAAAGAGCGTCTCCGGTAGAGAAATCCACTTCTGCAAAGAAAGCTTCCTCTGCTAAAAAGGCGTCTCCGGTAGCGAAAACCACTTCCGCAAAGAAAGCACCCTCTGCTAAAAAGGCATCCCCGGTAGAGAAAACTTCTTCCGCAAAGAGGTCATCCCCGGTAAAAAAAGCGTCAAAATCAAGAAAAAGCTAAAAAGGACTAAAAGGAACCATATATGAAAAAGAACATAAAGCGAAAGACACTGCGCTCTCTGGCAACCCTGGCGGCGGCAACGGCAATCTGCCTGGCATCTATAGCAGGAAGGTCACTCATGCCGCTAAGCCCTGTCCCCTTTTCAATCCAGAACATGCTCTGCATACTAACGGCATGCATACTTGGTGGAGCTCAGGGGGCGGGAGCTACGGGTCTATTCATCATGGCAGGAGGACTTGGCATCCCGGTCTTTGCCCTTGGAAACAGGGGGATTGAACACATCACAGGACAGACAGGAGGCTTCATACTGGGATATTTCTTGGGTGCGGCAGTCTCAGGTCTTATAGCAGGCTCTCCATTCACATTCGAAAAGAAATTCGACATAAAGAACTGGCTAAGGATTCTGTACGCGGCACTTGCAGGATACGCAGCAGTATACATTCCCGGTCTTATCTGGCTAAGGCACTGCATACTGGCAAACCCGGAAAGCACATTCCACACAATGCTAAGCGGAAAGACAGCAGCAGAACAGTTCTCAAGCCTAATGCAAATAGGTCTTTTACCCTTCATCTACTACGACATACTCAAGCTTACGGTCACGGTACCTCTCAGCGCCCTTGTAAGACCCTTTGCAGCCCAAATACTGTACGGCTCGGACGAAGAGGAAGCGGCTGAACTGATTGAGTCCTTAAAGAAGAAAAAAGCCTTTTTTGACGCAATCCACATGCCCCACAGGCAAAAAAAACACTAGTATTCGGTATAGAATACAAAAAACTTTAGTAAATTCTCATAAATTCACAAGAATTTACTGAATTCACCCTTGCCCCCTCCTTGCCAGAGGTGTAGAATATAAAAAATTGCAAGAGGTAAAAAACAATGCGCTGCCCTTCATGCGGAAGCCTTGACGACAAGGTAATTGAATCCAGAACAATGGCTAACGGAGAAAGCATCCGCCGCCGCCGCGAGTGCAATGAGTGCCACTACCGCTTTACCAGCTACGAGCGTATAGAGGACAAGCCCTTTATGGTAATCAAAAGGGACAAAAGGCGTGAACCCTTTGACAGGGACAAGCTTTCCCGCGGAATCGAGCATGCTCTGGAAAAGCGTCCGGTCGCTACAAGCTTCATAGACCAGCTCGTCACGGAAATAGAGGACGAAGCCTACGCGAAGGGAAAGGTCAGCAGAGAAATTGCCACATCTGAACTCGGAGAAATTGTGCTCAAAAGGCTCAACGACGTGGACAAGGTGGCCTACATACGTTTTGCAAGCGTTTACAAGCATTTCAACAACTTGGAAGAATTTATTACGGAAGTAAAAAAAGTCGGGGGGGATTCAAATTGAATCATTTGGATGGCGCAGACTCGGCCCAAAGCGTATTTCCTGAATGGAAGAGTTTTCTGGGTACGAGCTCTGATGAAGAAGCAAAGAGTTTTCTTAAAAAAGTCGTAAAAAGGTCTGGTGAAATAGAAAGCTATGACCGCAAAAAGATAGAAAAGGCAGTAGGAAAGGCTGTCCTTGCAGTAGAAAAGATTGCAAACCCGGAAAAGGCGGAAAAGCTTACCGATGCCGTGGAAGAGCAGCTTAGGCTATTGCTTGCAGGAAGAAGGGCTCATTCCATTCCCGCTATAGAAGAGATTCAGGACGTAGTTGAAACAGTCCTTATCCAGAGCGGAGAAGTCGAAATTGCAAAGGCCTACATCCTCTACAGGGCAAAGCACGAAGCCATGCGCGACGCAAAGAAGCTTGCCGTGGACATAAACAAGACCATGGACGGCTACCTCAGCCAAAGCGACTGGCGCGTACACGAGAATGCAAACATAAACTTCTCACTTGGCGGGCTTATACTGCACAATTCGGGAACCATAACCGCAAACTACTGGCTAAGGAACATCTACCCCAAAGAAATTGCAGATGCCCACATCAACTGTGCCTTCCACATACACGACCTTTCCATGTTCAGCGGATACTGCGCAGGATGGAGCCTAAGGCAGCTAATAAGGGAAGGTCTTGGCGGCGTAAAGGAAAAAATCACATGCGCACCGGCAGCCCACCTTTCAACCCTGGTGAACCAGATGGTGAATTTCCTTGGAATCCTGCAGAATGAATGGGCAGGAGCACAGGCATTCTCATCTTTCGACACCTACCTAGCCCCCTTCGTAAAGGCAGACTCCCTTTCGGAAAAAGAAGTAAGGCAGTGCATACAGAGCTTCATCTTCGGAGTGAACACGCCAAGCCGCTGGGGAAGCCAAGCACCTTTCACCAACATAACGCTGGACTGGACATGCCCGGAAGACCTAAGGAACCAGAAAGCCGTGGTTGCAGGAAAGGAAACGGACTTCACATACGGTGACTGCCAGAAGGAAATGGACGTCATAAACAAGGTCTTTATAGAGCTTATGCTAAAGGGAGACGATGCAGGACGCGGATTTGCCTACCCCATCCCAACCTACAACATAACCAAGGACTTTGACTGGGAAAACCCCAACTGCGCCCTTCTCTTTAAGATGACATCCCTCTACGGAACGCCATACTTCCAGAATTTCATCAACTCAGACCTGAACCCGTCGGA
Source organism: Treponema sp. (assembly GCA_017614295.1). GTDB lineage: Bacteria > Spirochaetota > Spirochaetia > Treponematales > Treponemataceae > Treponema_D. Next base: position 2,139 of record JAGACC010000215.1, on the reverse strand, counting down.
CGTACGCTCAATGTGCTGCAGGCTAAGGCTGGACAAGCGCGAGCTAAAGAAAAGGGGCGGAGGACTGTTCGGCTCAGATGAATTCACAGGAAGCCTTGGAGTTGTAACCATAAACCTTCCGCAGATAGGATTCTTGGCAAAGTCGGCACAAAATCCCCATGAAGAATTCTTCAAGAGGCTAAACCACCTTATGGACCTTGCCAGAGACAGCCTTCAGATAAAGAGGAAGGTCATACAGAAACTTCTGGACGGAGGGCTCTTCCCCTACACCAGGCGCTACCTAAAGACACTGGACAACCACTTCAACACTATAGGCCTCTGCGGAATGAACGAATGCTGCCTTAACCTGCTCGGAAAAGACATAACCACAAGCGAAGGAAAGGACTTTGCATGCAAGGTACTGGACCACATGAGGGAAAGGCTTTCCGACTACCAGGAAAAGACTGGGGAACTGTTCAACCTGGAGGCAACACCGGCAGAAAGCACCAGCTACCGCCTGGCCCGCCACGACAAGGAGAACTTCCCCGGAATCATAACAAGCGGAAAGGACGACCCCTTCTACACAAACAGCTCCCAGCTGCCGGTTGACTTTACAAGCGACATTTTTGAAGCCCTTGACCACCAGGAAGCCCTGCAGACCCGCTACACCGGAGGAACTGTATTCCACATCTTCGTAGGCGAACAGGTAAGGGACTGGAGGGCCTGCAAGGAACTAATAAAAACGGTCTTTACAAACTACCGCATTCCATATATAACTGTAAGCCCTGTTTACTCAGTGTGCAAAAAACACGGCTACATACCAGGCGAGCATTTTGAATGTCCAAAGTGCAAGGCGGAAAAGGAAGCGGCACTAAGGCAAAAGCTGGCACTGCTCCAGACAGAAAAGCGCGAGCTTGAGCAAAAGCAGAAGCTTGCCTAAAAAACACGGAAAAAGAAAGAAAAACAAGGTTTAGAGGAAATAACAGGGAGGAAAAAAAGTATGTCAGAAAAGACTTTGCAGGAAATTGAAAAGGAAATTGCAGAGACCCAGGCAGAGCTTGCCAACGTTCACGGGGACGACTGCGAAGTGTACGCAAGGATCGTAGGATACTACCGCGCAGTACGCAACTGGAACAAGGGCAAGAAGGATGAATACAAGCTAAGGAAGCTCTTTTCCATTAGCGATTCTCCCGCACAAGCAGAAGCTGAAGAAGCACATGCAGCAGAAGGCGCAGTTGCAGTAGAAGCAGAAAGCGTAAATACAGAGGAATCCTCACAGACAGAAACCCTCTTCCCCAAGCACGAAGAGATTGCCTACTACGAGATATACACAAGGGAAAGCTGCCCCAACTGCCCTGCAGTCCAGAACTACATGAAGAACCTTAGCCTAGAAGGCCACAGCATCAACGTAGACACAAAGGACGGACTTGACAGTGCCGCAGCAAGGGGAGTTCTTGCAACACCAACGGTAATCTTCTACAACACCATGAACACGGAGCTTTTCCGCGCTCACAACACACAGGAGCTTCAGGATCTTCTTGAACCCCTTAGCACAGCAGAAATTGCCTGAAGGTCATGCCCCCTGTAACAGAAGAAAAGGCCGCCGTACTCCGTAAGACTTCGCTTGTAGACTTTCCGCCCAATTTGTCGGCAGCGGTCTTTTTTAGGGGATGCAACCTGCGCTGTCCCTATTGCTACAACACGGAACTTGTGCTCAACCAGGACTCAGGGGAATTTGTAACTGCAAAAGAAATAATCTCCCACCTGGAAAAAAGAAGGAATGTCCTTACAGGATTGGCACTTTCAGGTGGAGAAGCCCTACTTAACCCCCAGGCAGAAGCCGTCGTAAGAGCTGCAAAATCCCTGGGCTACAAAATAAAGCTGGACACAAACGGAACTTGCCCCGCCCAGCTAGAAAGGTTCCTTAAAGACCAAAGCCTTTCCCCGGACTACGTTGCAATGGACATAAAGACTTCCCGCAAAAAGCTCTGGATGCTTATGGGAGTCCCGGAAAATGAAGAAGATCAAAAAGAAAAATTCAACAGCCTGCTGGATAAAAATATAAAAAAAAGCATAGAACTAATTTCAGAAATGCCGGCTCAAAAGAGGGAGTGGCGGACAGTATTGGTTCCCCCGCTTACAGACAGGGAAGACATTTCT
>JAGACC010000214.1 GCA_017614295.1 Treponema sp. | reverse complement strand
TTCCAAAGCCGCATACTGGCTCATAATAGGTGCGCAGATAGTATTGTAGCCGTGAAGCTTTATAATCTGCTCACAAACATCTTCGGGAGCCGCAATATATCCGATTCTCCAGCCGGTCATTGCAAAAGACTTTGAAAAACCGTTCAGCACGATTGTGTAGTCCTTCATTCCCGGGAAAGAACCAATGGAAGTATGCTTTGTATCCTCGTATGTAAGCTCGCAGTAAATCTCGTCGCTAATAACCCAAATCTTGTGCTTCTTTACAACCTCTGCAATCTTGGCAAGCTCATCCGCCGGAATTATAGTGCCTGTAGGATTGTTGGGGGAGCAAATCATAAGGGCCTTGGTCTTGGGCGTTATAAGCTTTTCAACCTCTTCTGCCGTTGGGTAAAAGCCTGTCTTTCCTGTGTTAAGGTGGACAACCTTTGCACCCGCAAGGTTTGCAAGAGTCGTGTAGTTAACATAGCAAGGCTCGCTAACAATAATCTCGTCACCGGGATTAAGAATGCACCTAAGGGAAGCGTCAACACCCTCGGATGCGCCAACAGTTATGATAATTTCCTTCTGGGGATTGTAGCGCATGGAATATCCTTCAAGGTACTTGGCAATTTCCTCGCGGAGCTCAATCAGACCCCAGTTGCTGGTGTAGCTTGTGTGCCCCTGCTCAAGATGGTAAAAAGCCTCTTCCCTCATAGCCCAGGGAGTAGGAAAGTCCGGTTCGCCAACCGAAAGCGAAATAACGTCATCGTGGCCGATAAGCATCTCAAAAAATTTGCGGATACCGCTTGGCGGCGTCTCAACCATTGCCCTGCTGAATTTATCTTCTCTTGGATTCATGCTACAACTCCTTCACGGCTGTCTGAACGCTGCTCAACATAGACAATGTCGTTTTCTTTGTATGTCTTAAGAATAAAATGGGTCTTTGTAGAACGGACACCCTCAAGAGTAGAAAGCTTCCTCGCAACAAAAGAAGCAACCTCCTGCAAAGAGTCGCCCTCAATAATCACCTTAAGATCGTAGCCTCCGCTCATAAGATAAAGGGACTTAACCTGCGGAAAGCGGTAAATGCGGTCTGCAATACCGTCAAAACCATGCTCCCTCTGCGGCTGAACCTGAATCTCTATCTCTGCCTTAACCTTTTCCTTGGCGGTACTGTCCTTCTCTGGATTAACAATGGCGGCATACTTCATAATAATACCGTCATTCTCAAGCTTGCGGATAATAGCCTCAACTTCTTCCGGCTTCTTCTTAGTCATAGCCGAAATATCTTCTATAGAAATACGCGCGTTATCCCGCAGCAAATTCAATATTTCCTCAGAACCGTCCATAAAAACCTCCGGAAAGCATACAACTTCTGCTAGATTACCGTATTTTTCATAACATTACAAGGGAAGCAAACTGCAGCAGGTTAAACTCTTTTCCTCTCTCTTTTTCTTCTGGAGCCGCCTTTATGGTTCAACTGTGCCCGGCACTCCGTGTCCGGTCAGACTCCTCGTTTTTCCCGCTTTGCAGGGTTCCGGCTCTCGCCTCCATTGCCTTACGGCAACGCGTTCCGCGCCCTTCCAATCGGGGCTAGGTTTGTGGGCAAGGACGGACTTTAAGCTAGCAAAAGGGGAATGGCAAGTGGAAAATACCACAAGACAAAGTCAGGATAGGCCTTGTCTTTTTCTATAAGGTCACCATTGTCATTCCGGTAATATTTATCTGCAAATTTGCCATTCGTGTAGATTTCAAACTGATGGAGCTTTTTAACCTTGTATATGGTAAGGTGGTGCATATAGGGACCGTTCACGTAAATGTAAAGAAGCCTGCCGTTTTTTTTCTGTAGGTCTATTTCAAATCCATATTTGTTATAATATTGCAATAGTCTTGATATGTTTCCGTCGCGGCCATCATTATACAGAAAGTCTTTTTTCAAAAATGCAGAAGTGTTTTCCGGCATGGTTTTGTACTGCATGTAATATTCAAAAGCCCATATTGAAACTCTAGCTGCCACCTCCAATTCCATTAGAAACGATGTGCAAAAAGAACTTGCAGAGAGTGTCAGTAACAGTAATGCGATGGTTATTCTTTTCACAAAAGATAAAGATGCCATTTTAGGAAAAATTAAATTCAACTTCGCCGTCTTTTACCCCAATCCTTACTTTCCCACCGGAGCTTAGCTTTCCAAACAGCAGCTCGTCCACAAGCGGAGAGGCTATAAGGCTTTCTGCTGTGCGGGAAATGTTGCGTGCGCCAAATTCGCGGCTGTAGCCTTTTTCTGCAATCAGGGCAACTGCTTCGTCGGAGGCGGTTAGTTCAACATTTTTGCTGGCAAGACGATCTGCAATCTTTTGAATTTCTTTGCGTGCAATGTCCTGGGTAATCTCTTTTGGCAAGTGGGCAAATGTGATTATTGCATCCAACCTGTTTCTAAATTCGGGGGAGAATTCTTTTTCCACTGCTTCGTTCAGCGTTGCATAATCATTTCTTGCATCGTCAAATGTGCTTCCACCGGAGAACCCAACAAATCCTTTTTCCATGTCGCGGGCACCGGCATTGCTTGTCATTATGATCATGCAGTTTTTAAAGTCTGCTTTGCGCCCCTGGTTGTCCGTAAGAATTCCGTAGTCCATAATCTGAAGGAGAATATTGTAAATGTCCTGATGCGCTTTTTCTATTTCGTCAAAGAGGATTATTGAATGCGGTTCCTTGCGCACACTGTCCGTTAAAAGTCCACCCTCTTCAAAACCAACGTATCCCGGCGGTGAACCAATCAGGCGGCTAACGGTATGTTTTTCCTGGTATTCGCTCATGTCAAAGCGGATAAGTTTTTCTCCAAGAGAAGAAGCAAGAACCTTTGCAAGTTCTGTTTTTCCAACACCTGTGGGGCCTACAAAAAGGAATGCCGCTTCCGGTTTTTCCATATTGCGGAATCCAGCGCGTGCTTTTTTTACAGCGGTGCATACGGATTCAACAGCCTTGTTCTGACCGAATATCTTTTGCTTAAGGTCGCTTTCCAAAGAGCGGAGCTTTTCCTTCTCTCCTGTAGTAACCGTCTCTAGCGGAACCCTCGCTGCCTTTGCCGCAACCATACGGATTGTGTCTTCCGTAACAGGAGTTGGAGGAGTTTTTTCTTTTGCAGATTTTTCCTCTGTGTTTTCATCCAAAGAATTTTCCGCTTTGCTTTCAGATTCGTTTTCAGCCTTGTCTGCAAAATCTTCAAGCGGAAGTTTTTCCTCTTCGCCCGTACCAGCCTTGTCCTTTGTGCAAACCATGTCTTCTACAGAAAGTTTTTTCTCCGCAGAATCCGTGTTAGAATCCTCCGTAGAATCCTTGCATGAATCCTCCGCATGAATCCTCGTCCAGGCTCCAGCTTCATCCATAAGGTCTATTGCCTTATCCGGAAGCCTTCTGTCCGGCAAGAACTGAACCGCCAAGTCAACCGCCAGCTCCAGAGAACCTTCTTCATAAATTACATTGTGGTATTCAGCATAGCGTGGAGCAAGACCGTGCAAAATCCTAACGCATTCATCACGGCTTGGTTCAAGAATGTCTATCTTCTGGAAGCGCCGTGCAAGAGCCCTGTCCTTTTCAAAAATCTTTGTGTATTCCTCAAAAGTAGTTGAACCTATGCAGCGGATCTTCCCTTCCGTAAGAACAGGCTTTAAAATGTTTGCCGCATCAAGGGCACCGTTACCAACAGAACCAGCGCCAACAATCGTGTGTATTTCATCAATAAAAAGAATTGCCTTTTCCTTTTTAAGCAAATCCTTGGTCACCTTTTTAAGACGCTCCTCAAAGTCTCCGCGGTACTTTGTCCCAGCCAAAAGTGCACCCATGTCCAGCGAGTAAACGGAAAAATCTTTTAATATAGAAGGAACTTCTCCTGCAACAATTCTCTGTGCAAGTCCCTGGGTAACGGCTGTCTTTCCAACACCTGCATCACCAACGTGAAGCGGATTGTTTTTTGTGCGGCGGCAAAGGATTTGAACCGTGCGCTCAATTTCGTATTCCCTGCCTACAAGAAGGTCAAGCTCTCCGTCCCTTGCCTTTTGGGTAAGGTCAACTGTATATTTTTCCAGTGCAGAAAAGCGGTGCTTCTTTTCTTTTTTGTGCCTGTCCTTTTCGTCTGCGTCTTCACTTGCATCGTCTGCGGAATCAGGCTCCAAGTCGTCAAAATCAATGCGGGAATCATCGTCTGTGGAACTGCCAAAGTCATATTCATCATCTTCGGAATCATAGTAGCCAAAGTCGTCGTCGTATTCACCCTTTGACCTGTCAGAAAAAGGATAGCTCTGGTCTGTAATGGCTTCCAGAAGCACCAGTTTTTCCACGCCGTTTTTCTTTAGGATGTAAGAGCAGTAATTGTTTTCCGCATCGT
>JAGACC010000025.1 GCA_017614295.1 Treponema sp. | reverse complement strand
TGCACTTTCTCCCCGATGAAAAATTTGACATAACGCTTTTGTTTGGTCCGCTCTACCATCTTCATACAGAGGAAGAGATGCTAAAGGCATTTGCTGAAGCCCGCCGTGTTACAAAAAAGGGTGGAGTAATTTTTGCAGCCTATGTTATGAATGAATACAGCATAATTTCTTATTGCTTTAAAAAGAACAAGATAAAGGAATGCATGCAAAATGGTGAACTTACAAGCGATTTTCATACAGTAAGTTCTCCGGAGCAGCTTTATTCGTATTTTAGACTGGAAGACATAGATTCTCTTAACAAAAAGTCCGGCCTTGAGCGCATAAAAATTATTGCAGCCGACGGTCCTTCTGACTATATGAGGCAAACCCTTAACGCGATGGATGACGAGGAATTTGAGCTGTTTTTAAAATACCACCTGTCTACCTGCGAACGTCCAGAGCTTTTGGGGGCTTCTTCCCACACAGTAGACATCCTTCGCAATTAAAAAATATTCCCAAAATTAAAAATGAAATTGCATAAATATGCGTTTTTATATAAAATGTTATTATATATAGGAGCAAATGATGGATAGTGCAATGATTCAGCATGTAATTGCGTTTGTAATTTATTTGGGCTTAATGATTTACGTTGGAATTCGCTGGATGAATACCAACAACAATTCAGAAGACTTCTTCCTTGGCGGTAGAAATCTTGGCCCTTGGACAACTGCCCTTTCCGCAGAGGCGAGCGATATGTCTGGTTGGCTCTTGATGGGATTGCCTGGCCTTGCATATCTTGGCGGAATTAAGGAAGCGTTTTGGACAGCTCTTGGCCTGGAGATAGGTACTTACCTTAACTGGCTGATTGTAGCTAAGCCTTTGCGCAAGTATTCGATTGCTTGTGGAAATTCCATAACAATTCCACAGTTCCTTACCAACAGGTTTAAGGACAAGAAGCACCTTATTTCTTTGGTTTCTTCTATATTCATAATGTTCTTCTTTGCAATTTATACGGCTTCCGGTTTTGTTGCCTGTGCCAAGCTTTTGAACACGGTATTTGAACTTCCATATATCTGTGGCCTTGTAATTGGTGCTGTGGTTATCCTGCTTTACACGCTTTTGGGCGGATTTGGTGCTGTTTGTACAACAGACTTTATTCAGGGTACACTTATGTTCATAAGCCTTATTATCACCCTGGCTATCGTTACAATTACCCTTGGCGGACCGGCAGAATCATTTGCAAAGGTAAGCGAATTCAGCAACAAGGCTATAAACGGAGAATTGGGCAATGAACTTAGGGAAAAATTCCTTGGTAACAAAAACTTCGGCGTAATTTCCATTATTTCTGCCCTTGCCTGGGGATTGGGATACTTTGGAATGCCTCACATTCTTGTACGCTTTATGGGTATAAGAAGCAATGCCGAGATTAAGATTTCCCGCAGAATAGCAATGATTTGGGTTACAATTGCATTCATCGGCGCTGTAGCTATTGGTGCTTTTGCAACTGTTTTCCTTCCTGATCAGCTTTCAGCAGGTACTTCCGAATCTGTAATCATCAGGTGTATTACAAAGATTTATCAGCCTTTCATTGGCGGAATCTTCCTTTGCGCAATTCTTGCAGCGGCAATGTCTACTGCAGACAGCCAGCTTTTGGTTGCTGCATCCGCATTTACGGAAGACTGCTGCCAGACCATTCTTAACAAGAAGTTCGATGCCAACACGACCGTCCGCATAAGCCGTATTACGGTTCTTGCAATTGCAGCTGTTGCCTTTATCCTTTCGCTCGACGAGTCCAGTTCAATCTTTAAGCTGGTTAGCTATGCTTGGGCGGGATTCGGTTCAACATTCGGTCCTTTGGTTCTTCTTGCCCTTTTCTGGAGGAATGCAACTGCAAAGGGTGCTGTAGCTGGAATTATTGGTGGAGCGGCAACCGTTATTGCTTGGCATAATCTGCATGGCGGTATCTTTGACGTTTACGAGATTGTTCCTGGCTTCTTGGTTTGTCTTGTATTGGCTGTTGTTATAAGCTGTCTGGATAAAAACAAGGATCCTGAAATGCTTGCAGACTTTGACAAGTACAGGAAACTTCCTGACTAATAAATAATCTGGCTTTGGACTGTATATAGTCTTTAGGCTCTCGGAATGCCTTGCAAATGTGCATTGTGCTTTCGGGAGCCTAATTTTTTTAAAACTTTTTGCTATTCTTCTTTTTGAACAAAATAATTCTTTGTGGCACCGCAAATTGGGCACTCCCAGTTTTCCGGTATGTCTTCAAATGCTGTTCCCGGAGCAATGCCGTTTTCTCTGTCGCCTTCTTCCGGATCATAAACGTATCCGCAAACTTTACATTCGTGTTTTGCCATAAAATACTCCTGATATTTTGTAATAATAAAAAATCCGCCCATGAGCAAACAAAGGCGGATTGTTTTACTTGCTGCTAGTGCTATTTTACGTCAACAGACGTTATTATTGTTGCTTTTGAAGGCAAGATAATGTTTGCAATCTGTTTTGAATGCTTTGCAACGTCGTTCAGCTTTTCGTTTGTAGTGTCCTGGGAACAAACGCTTTTTATGTAGCTCTGTGCCTGAGACTGCCAAGCGCTTTTGTCGCATGCATAAATCTGGAAGACCTTGTAGGTGTCTACATTTCCCTTTTTCTTTGAACTGTAAGATCTTGTTACAACCCAGCTGTCTGCTACCTTGCTGAATCCGCTGAATTTTGCATTTGCAGCTGCATCCTGAAGGTACTTCTTTGTATCTTTGTTGTTGGACAGGCTTCCCTTTGAGTAGGCGTCAATTCCTGTGTTAAGGTTGCGGGCTATGCAGGACATGTAGTCTGTCTGTGCAATTTTCTGGGCCTGCTTTAACTCTTCGTCGGAAGTTTTGTCCATGCGGTCGCGGCGTGATTCAATAACAATAAAATACTTGTTCTTTAGCTTCTGCTGAAGGGAAGATGGAAGGTTGTCCAAGTCATTGTTTAGGGCTGGTTCTATCCATGCAGGAACCTCTCCGTTTGAAGAACGGCCTTCCCAGTCAATGTAATTCTGCTGCGGATAAGACACCGTAGTCTGTTGGGAAGATGAACATGAAGAAATAAGGCTTGCAAGAACGAATAAGGGTATTACTTTTTTTAAAAAATTCAAGTTAGAACCTCCTGATATATATTTTAAGTCTAATTAGTGAATTTGGATTTGTCAAGGGAAAAATAATAAAAAATACCGCTCTCTGCACAAGGAGGGGTGTATGCAAAGGGCGGTATTTGTGATTGATTTGCTTGGGATCTGTAGCTTTTAGCCAGCCAAATATTCGTTGATGCTTGCTGCTGCCTTACGGCCTTCACCCATGGCAAGAATTACGGTTGCGGCTCCGAGAACTATGTCTCCTCCTGCCCATACCTTTGTCATGCTGGTTTCCTGCTTTTCATCAACCTGAATGTGGCCTCTTGAGTCAGTCTTGATTTCTGGCGTTGTCTTTGGAATGAGCGGGTTTGAATTGTTTCCAAG
>JAGACC010000213.1 GCA_017614295.1 Treponema sp. | reverse complement strand
GCTTCCTCCCTGCGAGCAGAAGATGCAGCCTCCGCTTCCGCATTTGCCGTCTCTGTTGGGGCAGGTGCAGCCTGTGCTTAGGGAAAGCTTGTAGACTTTTGTGCCGAATGTTTCTTTTAGGTAGCTGTTGAGTGTGCGGTAAGTCATGTTCTTGTCCTTAAGCCTAGCCCCGATTGGAGGGGCGGCGAAGCCGTTGCCGTAGGCAATGGAGCGGGTAGGGGCCCGCGGAACCCCGGAAAGCGGGTAATAAGTGAGACTGCCGGAGCGGTAGCGTAGGCACAGTTAAAGATGGCCTTTGCTCCAAATAAGGAAAAAAATAATTCAGTCTTCCTTTTTGCGGTCGAAGTAGCCGGTGGCTTCCAGGTAGGTGCGGCGGGAGCAGACTAGGCTGATGAGTTCCTGGTACATGTTGTAGTCTACTTCCAGTGCGATTGGGAAGATGAAGAATTCGGTTTCGTCGCAGTAGCGTTCGATGAAGGCATCGCTTGTGACAAAGCCCAGGCTTATCATGTTGCTGATTCTGTCTGCGCACTTTAGGATTTTTGCGTTCTGGCTGCCGTTTTCTATTATGTTGCGCAGGTAGTCCGGTTTTAGCTGGCCGACTTTTTTGGTTACTTCGAGTACCAGCTTTAGGACTTCCGGACCGTCTTCGTCTGCGTTTAGGATTAGGTTCTGGTCAAAGCCGGGGATGTCTTCCACAACATCGTGGATGCATGCGGCCTTGAGCAGAATTTTGTCTATGTAGCCGTAGTCAATGAGGATGCCCATTGTGTCCATCTGGTGACGGAACATGTTGCCACCGGAAAAACGGGCTTTTCCTATAAGGGCTGTCGCAAGCTGCATGTACGGGGCAAGGGAGATGCCCTTGAGCTTGAGCATATGATCCTGGTCCATCTGCGAAGGCTTTTCTACTGCCATATCATATTTCTTGCCCATATTTCCTCCTGATTCTGGCCAGCCTACAGGCTTTTTACGTAGGATTCGAGCTTTTCTATGCGGCGCTTTGTTTCTTCAAGCTTGTCTTTTTCTGCCTGAACAACTTCTGCCGGTGCGTGCTGGGCGAATTTTCCGCCAAGCTTTGCCTCGCTTTTTTGGGCGGCGGCCTTTTCCGTCTCGATTTCCTTGTTGAAGTGTGCCATAAGCTGCTCCTTGTTGACGCTTTCGTCTACAAGAAGGAATGCCTCGAAGCCTTTTCCTACGGTTCCGATGGCCTTCTCTGGTTTATCGGCAACAAATTCCGTCTTTTTGACACCCGCGAGGAGTTCTATCATGTCTGTTTTTTCTTTGATTACTTCTGCGGCGCTGTCTTTTTCTATCTGGATTGCAACGTGGAGCTTTAGGGCTGGGTCGAGTCCACATTCAACTCTGAGGGCACGGATTGCGCGGATGAGTTCCTTTAGGGCTTCGAAGCGGCCTGTTATGGTCTGGTTTTCGCGGTCTGCGGTGAATTCCGGGTATGGGGCGTCTACCAGCATGTCTTTGTAGTCGGATGTTGGAAGGATTTTCTGCTGTCCGGCTGAGCTGCGGTTTGCGATGATCTGTTCAAGCGGCAGTTTGCTCCAGATTTCTTCCGTTACGAATGGGATGAAGGGGTGGAGCAGGCGGAGGGTTTCTTCCATTACGTTGAGCAGTACGGAAACGGCACGGTCTTTTTCCCTTTCGTCTCCGTTCTTGAATGAGAGCTTTGTTGCCTCTACGTACCAGTCACAGAAGTCGTTCCAGAAGTATTCGTATACTGCGCTTGTTGCGTCGTTGTAGCGGTAGCTTTCAAGTGCTTCCCTGCTGAGTTTTACTGCGCGGTTAAGGCAGGTGTAGATCCATTTGTCCAGTTCCGTAAGGTCTGCGTCTGTTACCGGGATGAGTGTGCGTCCTTCCAGGTTGCCAAGGATGTAGCGGCTTGCGTTCCATACTTTGTTGCAGAAGCGGCTTCCCATCTTGAAGGAGTCTTTGTCTACGAGGATGTCCTGTCCCTGTGCGGCCATGTAGCTCATTGTGAACTTTAGGGCGTCTGCTCCGTACATGTCGATGATTTCCAGAGGGTCAATGCCGTTGCCCAAGGATTTGCTCATCTTGCGTCCCTGCTTGTCGCGTACAAGTCCGTGGATGTAGATGTCGTGGAATGGGGCTTTGCCTGTGAATTCAAGTCCTGCCATTACCATGCGGCTTACCCAGAAGAAGATTATGTCGTATGCTGTTACGAGTGCGTTTGTTGGGTAGAATTCTGCGAGGTCTGCGGTTTTTTCCGGCCAACCGAGTGTGGAGAAAGGCCAGAGCCATGATGAGAACCAGGTGTCGAGTACGTCCGGATCCTGTTTAAGTTCTGTTGCTGGGGCTTTGCAGTCCGGGCAGCAGTCGGGGTCTGTTCTGCTTACGATTACCTTTCCGCACTTCTGGCAGTACCATACCGGGATTCTGTGTCCCCACCAGAGCTGGCGGCTTATACACCAGTCGCGGATGTTTTCCATCCAGTGTGTGTATGTGTTTTCCCACTTGCGGGGGTAGAATACGATTTCTCCCTTCTTCCAGGCTTCGAGTGCCTTGTCTGCCATTGGCTTCATCTTTACGAACCACTGGTCGCTAAGGTACGGTTCTACTACTGTTCCGCAGCGGTAGCAGTGTCCTACCGAGTGGGTGATTTTTTCTTCTGCCTTGAAGAGTCCAAGGTCTGTAAGGTCCTGGATGATAAGTGCGCGTGCCTTCTGGCAGGTCATTCCGCGGTACTTTTCGGGGCAGTTTTCGTTAAGGGTTCCGTCTGGATTGAGGATGTTTATTATTTCCAAGTTGTTGCGCTTTCCAACCTGGTAGTCGTTTGGGTCGTGGGCAGGTGTGATTTTTACCATACCTGTACCGAATTCCTTGTCTACGTAGGCGTCTGCAATAAGTGGAATCTCGCGGTTTGTGAGTGGCAGCTTAAGCTTCTTTCCTACGATGTCCTTGTAGCGTTCGTCTGTCGGGTTTACGGCAACGGCTGTATCGCCAAGGAGTGTTTCTGGACGGGTGGTTGCGATTTCTATCTTTGTGGATCCGTCCGGGGCTGGACCGTCGGCATATTCATACCAGATGTGGTACATTGCGCCGTTTGTGTCTGTGTGGTCAACTTCGTCGTCTGCAAGAGCGGTTCCGCAGCGGGGGCACCAGTTTACAAGGTAGTTTCCGCGGTAGATGAGTCCCCTTTCGTAGAGGGAAACGAATACTTCGCGGACTGCTTTGCTTAGGCCTTCGTCCATGGTAAAGCGTTCACGTTCCCAGTCAACGGAGTTTCCGAGCTTTTTCTGCTGCTTTACGATTGTATTGTGGTGGTCTTCTTTTACCTGCCATGTTCTCTCGAGGAATTTTTCCCTTCCAAGGTCGTTGCGGCTCTTTCCTTCTTTTTTGAGGGCACGCTCAACCACGTTCTGGGTTGCGATTCCTGCGTGGTCTGTTCCTGTTACCCAGAGGGTGTCTTCTCCCTTCATGCGGTGGTAGCGGACAACTATGTCTTGCAGTACGTTGTTAAGGCCATGTCCCATGTGCAAAACGCCAGTTACGTTTGGCGGCGGGATTACTACTGTGTACTTTCCGGCTTTTCCCTCTTTCTTGTTCTTGAGATAGCACTGGTGCATGGGGGATGATTCGTCGCTTGCGGGCTTAAAGCAGCCTTTTGCTATCCATTCACCGTAAATTCTTTCCTCAAAGTCTTTGGGATTGTATGCCTTTTCAAGTTCTATGGCTTTCATGTTGACCTCTGCATAGTTTTCTGGGGTAATTTGTCCGGCCCGATAAAAATCAAGACCTGTTGCAATAATAAGTAGTGATTATAATGAATTTTGATTTTGAATTCAACATGTGGGGGGAGGTCTCCCCCTGCGGCCGCACTTCGTTGCGTCCTACCCCCTCTGCGGGCTCAAACGCCGCCCGCAACGCCTGCTTTTGTTGGTTAAACATGCACAGATGCTAAAACATTCTTCATGGCAAGTGCGTACGAAGAAGCGTAGCATTCAACATGGCGACCAACTGTAAAACGTCACCTTGAACTCGATTCTGGGGCTGTATTTGTTGCAAAAAAAAACTCTTCACACTATCACAGAATGACAGACTTAAATTCTACCACATTAACAATTCAAGTTATGCCAAAATTTTCGCGGGAACAAAAGATAAATCTGTTATCGTAAATACTGTAATCGCTCTTTTACTTGGAATTCTTTTCGGCTCAGTACTTAAATTCTTAGTGCCTGAAAATCTGACTACTGCCGTTATCGATTATGCACTCGACCCGGTTAAAACCATGTTTATGAGTGCGTTAAAGATTATTATCGCGCCGGTGGTTTTCTTCTCCAT